>JBDTUV010000133.1:0-7002 GCA_040007575.1 Gemmatimonadales bacterium | reverse complement strand
ATCGGTACTGCGTGCTGCTACATGATCCGGGCCCGCGAGCAGGTGCAGGACTACGATCACGCGGCCCAATGGTGCGAGCGGGTGCGCGAGTTCTGCCGCCGCTGGAAGTTCACCGGTCTCTTCTCCGCCTCCCGGATTCAATACGCGTCAGTGCTCACCCTTCGGGGGGACTGGGCCGAGGCGGAGCGGGAGATCGAGGCGCTCTATCGCCATGTGGAGCGAGTCCAACCTCGGCTGATGCCGATCGCGCTGATCCGGCTCGCCGATGTGCGACGCCGTCAAGGACGCTGGGAAGAGGCCGACTCGCTCTTGGCGGAGAGCGGTTCGCACTACCTCGCCGTGCTCGGCTCTGCGGCACTCGCGCTCGACCGGGGTGAGAGCGGGAAGGCGGCCGAGTTGGCCGAGGAGTACCTCCGGCGGGTGCCGACGGACAACCGGACCGAGCGGGTGTCCGGACTCGACGTGTTGGTCAGGGCACGAATCGCGGAAGGCCAGCTGGACCAGGCCCGCGTCGCCCTCGATGAGCTGCGCAGCATCGCCGCAACAGTGGGCACCGATCCGCTTCAAGCCATAGTCGCCCATGCCGAGGGCTGTCTGCTCGAGGCGGTGGGAGACCACAAGGCCGCCTGTGCCCGGCTGGAAGAGAGTGCTGCCCTCTTCGAGCGCAACAGGACCCCATTCGAGGGAGCTCGCGCCCGGCTCCAGCTCGCCCATTCCTTCCTCGCCCTCGGCCGTCGCGATCCGGCAAGCATCGCACTTCGGGCCGCTGGAACGTCGTTCGAGCGGCTGGGAGCAGCACGCCATGCCGGCGCCGCGAGAATCCTGCTGCAGGAACTGGATCTCAAGCCTCATGGGCCTATCGGCGCAGCCGCTAAGCTTGGCCGGCTTACGCCGCTTGAAATCGAGGTTCTTCGGCTGATGGCACAGGGCCTGAGCGACAACGAGTCCGCGGTCCGGCTCAAGCTGAGCGAGCGCACTATCCACCGGCACGTGGGCAACATCCTGACCAAGACGGGATTGCCGTCGAGGGCGGCGGCAGTGGCGCAGGCGACCCGGTACGGCTTGCTCTAAACGAATGGATCTCACCTCAGGCGCGCCGTTCTGGATCGTCCGCGACGGGTGAGCCTAATGACAGGTGCCGCTGCCGCTGTCCTTATTGCTCCCGAACAATGGAACAAAGCTGTAGCTGTAACTGCTCGCACTCAGCTGCAGCTTGAGTACGCCGTAGCCCTTGTACCGGAATTTGCTGTTGGGCTTCGTGCTGTTGAAGGCGTAGAGCGTACCCGATCCTCCAGTACCCGCAACGAACTCGGTTATGCCCTTGGCCGCGTCCGCCTTGCCATCGGGCGTCTGCGGCGCGAAGCGCTCGTACTGGTGGTTATGCCCACTGAGCACGACGTCGGCGCCCGCGTTATACAGAATCCTGAACAGCGATCGCATCTGTGTGGCCGGCGGATGGTGCCCGGAGGTGAAGAGCGGTCTATGCCAGAAGGCCAGGGTGCACTTATTTCGATTCGATGCCAGGTCGGCCTTGAGCCAACTCTCCTGGGCTGACGAGAGCTTCTCGCTGCTCAGCGAAACGATGTGCCAGCTTCCCAGGTTGAAGCTGTAGTAGCCCCTACCCGATGGACCGGCCCGGCTCCCGAAGTACGAGAAATAGGGTCTGGCGCCGGATTGGTGGTACTCGTGGTTACCCGGAGTTGGACGGGTTCGCGACTTGAATTTTCCCCAGCTCGCGTCGTAGCACCGGAAGTTGGCGGTGGTTCCATCCGGGTACGCCTGATCCCCCAGCGTGAGAACGGTACCGCTGATCCCTGCGACCAGCTTGGCGGTGGCCTCGTCCCGATAGGAGGAGGAGCAGCTGGCGATATCACCGGCGGCAACTACAGTCGCCGTGGCGGCGGAAGCCAGGGCGGCCTGATCGGTTGACCCGGTGACCGCGGCAGCCTCTCCGACATTTTCTGGGACGGTGCCGGGCTCGGTCGATTGATCGTGACAGGCTGCAAAGAGGCCGAGCACTATGGCGGCCCCTGCGGCTGAATAAGGTTTCTTGAAGTTCATTGGTTCCCTCGACGGCTGGCTTCGCCATGCGTCATGGACTTGAAGACATGCGTTCGGGCGAAGCTTGTGAGCTAGTGCAGCGATGGCCCGAGGGCGTCGCTGGCGAACTACCGGTCACGGGATTTTTGGGGCTTGATCTACTGGACTACGCTCTGATCGGTTGCGTTGCGGGGCGCGGAGGAATGCACGTCTGAATGAACGGCATCTCGTCTTCTGAAGGCTTCGCGCGTAATCGGAGTCTGGCGGGATAGAACTGACCTGTCAAGGCAGCTGAAGTTGGTGAGACCTCAAATCTCTACTGGTACTGGATATACATCGGCTTGGGGTACAGCTCCAGCACCTGCTCCGGCGTCATCATCGGCTTGTCGTTCTTGTAGAACAGCTTCCACCCGGTGTACTGCACCGGATGGCGCACCACAAACCACTTATACGCCCCCATCTTGGCCCCCGGTGGGCCATATCCGTCCATATCGATCACGACCTGCACCCTGGGATCCAGCCGGATCTTCGATGCGTTGGTCAGCATGTTGCGGGTGAACCGGTGTACCACCAGCACCTTGGGCGGCAGATTGTTCTCCTCCACGACCTTTGCCAGTACGTCGATGGCGTGATTCACCTCGCTGGCATCCATTCTCCCCATCCAGTCTGTCCCAGGCCTCTTGCCGTCCTTCATCGTGAACTCGGGGTCCAGAGACAGATGGATGTATGGCCGGCTCAGATACCTGATCAGATGTGGGAGCTCAGCCTCGACGGAGCTCAGACCCGGCTGGATGTCGAGAAACAGCAGCCAGCCCCTCTCCTCCGCCCAACCCGCCACCCGCTCGACAATGGAATCGGGCATCTGGAGCCGGTACTTCTTTGCTGGTCCAGGATACCCCTGCGCCACCACCGATATCAGATGAAGAGCAGGCAGCACTTTCTGACCGGGATCGGCTTTGGCCCATTCCGTCGCAGTCGCTTCCAGCCGCCGCAGCATCTCATCCGGAGCGACCTCACCCAAAATCCCCATTCGCTTGGAGAGCGGGTTGCCATAGAAGGCGACGATTCGGTGTTCGGGAATGATCGCCCCAGGCAGAGGCTCCGGCGCTCCGGGCACTGGCCAGCGGGCCGAATCGATGGCAGTCAGAGAGAACGCGCTCTTCTTGGCCTTGACCGCCTTCGCCGGCTTCGCGCTGGCTCCGTTGGTCGAATCGGCCCCCAGCGAGTCGATCCGGACCGAGTCGGTGGAAACCGTATCAGCCGTGTCGGCGGAAACAACCGGTCGGGGAGCCTGGATCGGCCGCGGAGTCCAGGGCGGCGGCCCGGGCTCGCTGGCCTGCTCGACCTGCTTGGCGCCAGCCGGCGCATTCCCGCAGCCCAGCAGGGCAATGGACAGGAAGGCCGGGAAGGCCGAGGAGAGGAACCGGGCTAGATAGGTCGGGAAGCGGTGCATTATGCCAGCGTATGAAGCGGGAAATGAGCGGCTTGAGCGATAGATCGTAATGGCCTGCAAGCTCAGGGCCAAGGTGGGGGAAGTCGGCGTAGCTGCCGATCATGCCAACGAGAGAGGAGCAGGAGAGCGGTGACTGCGCCGACGAGAGCGAGCATCATATCCCATTGGGTGTCCCAGGGATCTCCCTGAGTTCCCAGGAATGCCTCTGCCTGATCGCCAGTGGCGAGCGCGGTCCAGAACTCGATCAACTCGTATAAAGCGCTAAAGGCTAGACAGAAACAGATCACGAAGAACGGCAGCCATCTGGTGCCCTTAAGCGGCGATTTGCGTAACAGAATTTCTCGCGCGACCATGGCAGGCACGAATCCCTGGGCAAAGTGCCCGAGGCGATCGTAATGGTTCCTGGCGAAGCCGAACCACTCCTGCATCTGGAATCCCAATGGCACCTCGGCATAGGTATAGCGCCCACCTACCATGAGGATGACCGCATGCAGTGCCATCAGGGTATAGACCAGAGGGGTGAAGCGGAATCGGGGATAGACGTAGACGAGAACGGGCAGGCCGATGATGACCGGAAATATTTCCAGCACCCACGTGAACCGGTCGTGCGGGTTGATGCCCGACCACACGAACACCACAGCGGCAATCGCCAGCAGCGTTCGCTCGTAGGCGGACGGGTAGGTCGCTTTGCGATCCAAAAACGCCTCGTTGCGCAAGGTTCAGGACCAGGGTTGTGGTGTCACCCCGAGCAGAGCGAGGGGACCACGTTTGGCGGAGCACCGAGCGGGACTGACAAAGGCTACGCCTTCCCTATTCCCCGTCCACATACGGCACCTCCACCGTCATTCCATCCCGGGCGATCACCGTTTCCGGGAACACCGCTCGGGCTTCGGCGAGAAGCTCGGCCGCATCACGGTTGTAACGGGAGCTGATGTGGGTCAGCACCAGGCGCCGGACTCCCGCATCGAGCGCCACCTTCGCCGCTTCGGCGGCGGTCGAGTGGCCGGTCTCCCGCGCGCGCTCCATCTCGTCCCCGCCGAAGGTGGCCTCGTGCACCAGGAGGTCGGCGCCACGCGATGCTTCCACCACGGACAGATGAGGCCGAGTATCACCGGAATACACCAGCGTGCGGCCGGGCCGGGGAGCTCCGACCAGGTCCGCCGGTCCAATCATCCGCCCGTCCGGCAGCGTCACCGTCTTACCCTTGTGCAGCTGTCCCCAGAAGGGGCCCTCGGCAATACCTAGCTCCCGGGCCCGGTCCGGGTTGAACCTACCCAGCCGGGTGTGCTCCACTAAGGCATACCCCACGGTATCGGCCCGGTGCTCGGTCTCGAACACCGCGATCTCGTACTCGTCGCGCGCCAACCGATCGCCCGGTTTGACCTCCACGATCTCAACCGGAAACTTGTTGCGCTCGATGCCGAGGGTGATGGCCGCGCCGAGTATCCGCTGGGCTCCCTTGGGCCCATAGAGGGTGACGGGGAGGGTACGGTCCTGCAGCCCCATGGTGCGGAGTAGCCCGGTGACGCCGAGCAGGTGGTCGGCGTGGTAGTGACTGAAGAAGATCTCGCGGAAGGCAAAGCCAACGCCGTATCGCATCATCTGGCGCTGGTTTCCTTCCCCGCAGTCGAAGAGGAGCGTCTCGCCTTTGCGCTGCACGGCCAAGCCGGCAACGTTCCGGTCGATGGTCGGGGTGGCGGCGCCCGTGCCGAGGAAGGTGACGCTTAGCATGGGGGGAAGATACAGAAAGCGGGTAAGTGGGTAAGCGGGTAGGAGGGTAGGCGGGTGCGGGTAAGTAGGAATCTGCCACCTGCTGTTGCTTACCCCCTACCTGCTTACCCGCTTACCCGCCTAGAAGAGCTTCACCGTCACTGGCACCTTACCGGGATGCTTCGCTAGCTCATCGAGGAGCTTCTTCATCCCCTGGGTCAGCTCCCGTATGTCGTAATAGAGGCCGCTGTCGGTGACAAATTTGCCCAGCGTGCCCTGCCCCCGGTTCATCCCCGCGAGCAGCGTGTCGAGTCGCGCGCCCGTCGCTGCAAATTGGGAGGTCATAGCCGCAAGGTTGGCCGTAATCGAATCGGTACGCCGGGAGAACGCAGGACTGGCGAGGGTGCTGTCGAGCCGGCTGCTGAGCTGCCGAAACGCGGACATGGTCTTGGTGAGCTCGGCGGTGGGGCCGTGGCTGGTATCGGCGTAGATCTGCATGGTGCGCTGCGCGGCCTTAAGCGTACCCTCGAGGGCAGTCAGCGTCGAGCGCAGTTGGCCCGCAGTGCGCTCGTTCACGATGCCTTGCGCGCCGAGGAGCATGCTGTCGACCCGCTCCGCGAGCACCGCCGCTCTTCCGCTGAGGCCAAGATCCTGAGTGCCGAGGATGACCCTTCCCGGAGGCAGCAGCTCACTGGCGCGGCCGGGATCGAAGTCCACCGCGTAGTCGCCGACCAGGGTGACCGAGACGATCTTGGCGCTCGCATCCACCCGGGGTCGGATCTTGGGTGGGAGGCTTGCAACCACCAGCACCTTGCCCACGTCCACGAACTCGATCTTCTCCACCTTGCCGACGTTGACCCCGGAGACTCTCACCGGCGACGCCCGCTTGAGCCCGCTCACGTTATCGAACTGCATCCGAATGACGTTCTCCGAGCCGACCGACCGGCCGCTCAGCCACATCGTGCCGAACACAAACACCACAACAGCGACGACTACGATGGCGCCCACCGTCGCTTCCCGCGCGTAGCGCAGATCCATGATTAGGCTCAGGCCGCCAAGGTGGGATTGTCGAAGTCGCGCTCGAGGAACTCCTTGACCTTCGGGTTCGTCGAGGCAAGGAACTCCTTCGGCGTACCCTGCATCACGATCCTGCCTTCGCTCAGCAGCGCCAGCCGGTCGGCCACCCGGAACGCGCCGCGCACGTCGTGAGTCACCATGACGCTGGTGACCCCCAGCTCATCATCCAGGCGTTGCACCAGACCGTCGATGATGTCGGCGTTGACCGGGTCGAGCCCCGAGGTGGGCTCGTCGTACAGCAGATACTTCGGCTCCCCCGCGATAGCGCGGGCGATTCCCACCCGTTTCCGCATTCCGCCTGACAGCTGCGCCGGATATTTCTCCATCGTCTCCGGCGTCAGGTTGACCAGCCGGATGCACCCGGCGATGCGTTCCCGGCAGTAGTCCAGGTCCGAGTACTTGGCCTGGTCTGTTATTCCCAGGCGAACGTTCTCGAACACGTTCATGGAGTCGAACAACGCCCCGTTCTGGAAGACGTAGCCGATGTGGGAGCGGAACTCCGACAGCTCCTTCCGCTTGAGCGAGGCCACGTCCCTCCCATCCACGATCACGGTGCCGCTATCTGGCTTGATCAAGCCGATAATATGCTTGAGCAGCACGCTCTTGCCGGTGCCCGAGGGACCCAGCAGCGCGACGGTCTCGCCCTCACGGACCTCGAAGTCGACCCGGTCCAGCACCACCTGCTTCCCGAACGCCTTGCGCAGCCCGTGGAGCTCGATCAT
>JBDTUV010000132.1:0-7051 GCA_040007575.1 Gemmatimonadales bacterium | reverse complement strand
AATTGATAACCCACCCCCAGGCTCGCGACCTCACTCTCACCTAGACCGGACTTGTTGCGCTGAAGCTGGTAGTCGCCCTTGAATACGACGTTGTACACCGGCTTGTAGGAAAGACCAACGGTGGTGATTCGTCGCGCCAGAGACTCGTCCACCGTGACGCCGGCCGGCACTCCAGCCTGGGTATTGTAGTTCTCATAGCGGAGGAAGGCGTTCAGCTGCTGGGCCGAGGCTGGGGCGAGAGTGGACAAAACGTTGTAAGCGCCCTCGACATATCCGCCCGCGATCCGGCTGCCCACCTGTCCTCCGTAGGCGGCGTTGATCGCATCCGCATCGGCGATGCTGATGTTCGCGAGCACCCCCCGGAACATGAGTGGGCCGAGATCGTAGCGCGCGTCCGCGGCCACGAGCGCGACAGCGTTGGTGAACGATCCGGTGCCCAATGCCGGATCCTGATTGGCGCTACCCCCGTACCAGAAGGAGCCTCCGATCCGGAGCCCCGGGCGGGCCCACTCGAGGCGGCCCGTCAGGGAAGGGTTGGCAAAGGTCGCTTCCTTGCCCTCCTGCCGCCCTCCCCTAATTCCTGCCACGGCGTCGAAGCCCGAAGCCTTAAGGCCGTTCACCAAGTAGACCCGGTAGCTGAGGCCGGAGGAGCCTGGGAGGACCCCCACGGCCCCGAGGCCTATCTCCCGCCACGTTGTCGGGATGACCTCGCGATCGAAGCTGGGACGGGCCACGCCGTTGAAGGTGGGTGGCTCGTGGAACTCGTTCACGATCCCGATCGGAGGAAGGACCAACCCGGCTCGGAGCGTAAACGCCGGGGAGAACCGGTAATCCAGGTAGATCTGCTCCAGGGCTACCTCGCCACCTGCCTCCCCGCCCTCCACCTTGGCATCCTCCACCTCCAACTCGGAGCGAAACGCCAGCCGCTCGCTGAAGCTGTGCGCCAGGTACACCACGAACCGCGCGACGTTGGCCATTCCCGGGGTATTCGGTCCAGACCGGTTGGTATAGTGCACCTCACCGTAACCGCCGACAGACGTATTCTCGGCTTCCTGGGCGGCAAGCGGACCGCAGACAAAGAGGGAGATGACCAGGCAGGACAGACGGCGCATTCGGGTTCTCGGCTGAACAGGGGTGAAGACTAATTGAGAATGACTTTCATCTAAAGCCCTACTACTTTATTCCCCATTAGCACTGGTGTCAACACTGCCTCACTGGCATCATTCGACGGTGTCCGCACTTCCCCCCAAAAATTGGTGCGTCGCGAGCCTACATGGCAATTTTGCCCCTTCGCGCAGTGCGACTTCCCACGGCCACCGAACAATTTTACGACGGCTGGCTGGCCGACCTTCAGACCCAGCTGACCACGCCAGGAGCCGACTGGTACCGGATCGCCAGGGACCTGCTGTTCGAGATCCACTATCCGGGGGCGGGTGATTACGACAAGCTGCTCCAGAGCCCCACGACACCTGAGGCGACACGAGTCGCGCTGCTCTCTCTCGATCCCTGGAACATCACGCTGGAGCCGGAGTATTACGCCGAGGTGGACCCGGAGCGCTTTGCCCGCCTCAAGCCGTTGCTGTGGCTCTGGCAGGGCTTCGATCGGTCGCCGCTGGGGCACAACGTGCACCTCAGCGTCCGCTTTCGACGTCTGCTGGCGCAGCACATCTTCGCCCGCGTGGGCCGGAACTTTAAAGCGTTCCAGTACGTGGAGTTTTCCTTCGGGTACAACATGGAGGTGGGCGACGACGTCGTGGTCCACCGCAACGTGCTGCTGGACGACCGCGGGGGCATCGTCTTGGGTGACCGGGTGAGCATCTCCGACTACGCCAACATCTACAGCCATACTCACAGCATCGTGGACCAGAAGGACGTCACCAGCGCGCGCACCGTCCTGGAGGATGATGTGCGGATCACCTATCACGCCACGGTGCTCGCCGGCGTGCGGGTAGGAAAGAACGCAATGGTGGGGGCCAATGCCGTGGCGACCAAGGACGTGCGTCCCTATCACGTGAACGTCGGCATACCAGCCAAATCGATTCGGGTGAAGCCGAACGCACCGCCGGAAGCGTATGTGACCGAGCGGGTGGCCCGGCGCAAAACCGAGGAGTCCTGACCCTGTCTCGCCGGCTGGCCCGCCCACCACTCTCCATGGCCGCGGTCGCCGCAGGAATTCTCCTCGCCTGCCTGCTGGCCGCCGCTGCCATCTCCGACCCGCCGGTTTCCCCCACGCTGGCCGTCGGAGCCGCCGGGGCACTGATCATGGTGCTTGCCACCTCCCAAAGGCGGTGGGAGCTCACCTTGCATGCCGCGGCAGCGGTGCTTCTCGGCATGGTGGCGGGTTGGGCCGAGGACCGCATGTGGTGGCTGGCCGTGGTGGCAGTGGCCGGCGCCGTGGGGACATTCGCGCTGGCGGCGCTGCGCTCGCGCAGGCGGAGCGACAATGCCCAGGAGAAGTCGGAGCAGCTCGCGGCACAAGTGGACCGGCGCATCAGTGAGCTCTTCTCCTTGCAGGAGCTCAGCTATGTCCTCTCGCAATCGATCCGGCAGGACCGCATCGCGGAACAGGTGGCCAAGTACGCTGCCCGCTTCCTGAACGCCGATGGCGCTATCGTGGTGCTCGCCGAAGGGGCTGTTCTTCGGGTTATCGCGGCCACCGGAACGCTGGAGCCTTTGCTGGGGGAGGTGAGCGACGATTCCGACAGCCTGGTTCGCCGCACCATCGGCGGGGACCACATCGAGGTGGCCGAAGGAGACGCGACCCCTACAGTCAGGCTGATCGGCGGCATGGTAGTCCGCTCTGCCGCGGTGGCTCCGTTGCAGGCCCAAGGCATCGCGATGGGTGCCCTCGCGGTGGCCGACCGTCAGGGCGGTCCACTGAGTGCGGAGGACCGCTGGCTGTTTTCTACCGTTGCGACCAACGCCTCGGTAGTACTGGCCAACAGCCGTCTGTACGAGATGGTCCGGCGAAGCGAAGCCGAGTGGGAGACCGCCTTCAACGCGCTGGCGGAGGGAATCGCCGTGGTGGGGCCGACCGGCGCGGTACTTCGGGCCAACCGGGCACTGGCCGGGCTCGCGGGAGTCCCCGAGTCGGAGCTGGTGGGACGCAACTTCGGCGAAATGATCCTGGGCCAGCCGGAAGCCGTGGCGGGCCTCATCAAGGCTGCGTACCGGGGCGAGCGCACCGCGCCGCTGGTGGTGCGGCCGGAGGATAGCAACCGCGTGCTCCGGCTGACGGCCGCTCCACTGGCCAGTATCGAGCCAGGCTCCGTCGTCATCCTCATCGAAGACGTCACCGAGCAGCGGCTCCTCGAGGCCCAGATCATTCAGAGCGATAAGATGGCCTCCATCGGCCAGCTCGTCTCCGGCGTCGCGCACGAGCTCAACAATCCGCTGACGTCGATAGCCGGGCTAGCCGAGCTCCTGCTCGAGCGGCCCCCCCATCCGGAGCTCCCCAGAGAGCACCTGCGCGTCATTCACGACCAGGCCGAGCGTGCCGGACGGATCGTGCGCAACCTGCTGACCTTTGCCCGCAAGGGCGTGCCGGAGAAAACCGCGGTCGACCTGCGCGAGGTGGTGGCGCGAACCTCACTGCTCATCACGTATGAGCTGCAGCTTCACGGCATCGAGCTGGATACAGACCTGAGCCCGGACGCTACTCTGGTGGAGGGCGATCGATACGAGCTACAGCAGGTCTTGCTCAACCTGGTGACCAATGCGGTGCAGGCAGTGAGCGGGCTCGCCGAAGAATACCCTCGGCGAATCACGCTCTCGACCAGCCGGACCGATGACGGAAAGGCTGTGCTCCAGGTGCGGGATACCGGTCCAGGCGTCCCGTCCCACCAGGTGCCCTACCTGTTTACGCCTTTCTTCACCACCAAACCCGCCGGCGAAGGCACCGGGCTGGGTCTGTCGCTCAGCTACGGGCTGGTAAAGGCGCACGGGGGCGTGCTCGAGTATGAAGCTCCACCTCAAGGTGGAGCCGAGTTCCGTGTCACGCTCCCGCTGTTCCAATCCGAGCTCTCCGACCCGCTCGAGCGGGAGCCGCATGTGGGCAATGGCCGCACGGCCGAGCGGCGGATTCTCGTGGTGGACGAAGACCCCACGGTGCACCGGTTACTGACGGCTTTGTTCACCCCGGAAGGCCACGCCGTGGAAGCGGTCCGCACTGGAGAGCAAGGTCTGAGGTTGGCGCGGGAGCGAGACTACGACCTGATCATCGCCGACGTTCACGCCGCCACCGGGGCGGCGGAGCTCTTTGCGGACGCGCTGCTCGAGGCCTTTCCCGCCGCAAGCAGCCGTCTTGTGGTTGTGTGCTCCGGCGATGAGGAGCTTCCCGGCCCGCTGGCTCAGCAGCCGGTCCACCGGGTCAGGAAGCCGTTCAACCTGCGCGATCTGAAGACCGTCGCCAACGAAATACTTCAGTAACCCGCCGCGGCCGCCGGCTTCCAGGGCAGCACGCTGATGCGACCTTTGACCTTCGCGGTTGCGGCCGGTGCGTCGGCGGTGGCCCAGTAATTCCCGCCCGCAGCCAGATCCGGCGCGTCGATGAACCAGCGGGTGGCCCGCAGAAAGATGTTGCCGCTGACCTCGGTGGCGTGTCCGGCGCCGTCTAGCACCAATCCGTCGCCCACTCCGTCGAACACGTTGCCCCGTAACTGCGCCCTGGTGGTCCGCTCCAGAACGATTCCCTGCTCCAATCGAGCGAGCACGTTATCGTCGATGCGGTAGCGCCGGCTCGGGTCGCCGGCTTCCTCCGGCGCGGCCACCCGGATGCCGACCGCACCGCCGATCAGCACGTTGGCCAGGATTGCGTTGTCGCTACCGTGTTCGCTCACGATCCCGGCCGTGCGGAATCCAATGGCGGTGTTGGCGCGCAGCGTGCTCCCGCCCGAGTGATCCAGTCGGAATCCGACTCCCGCGCTGTCGGCGCGGTTCTCCAGGAAGCTGTTATTCCAGCCGTACGCCGCGGTGAAAGCCGCCCGGAGCGCGAACGAGGCGTCGTTGCGGTACACCAGGTTCCCGACGGAGGGACGGAGCGGTAGCGGCGCGCCGGCCAGCAGAAACCCCATGCTGGAGGCCGTGAGATCGTTGTCCACGATGGTGTTCGAGTCACTGGCTTCCCGGAGGAGCAGTGCCGCGGCGCCGCAGTCGGCAGCAGGGACCTGAGACTCGCAGCGGCGCGTATGATTGGCCCGGTTCCGGGCGATAACGTTCCCCGCCGATCGCCAGAGGTGGATGCCCCATCCACGGTTCGCGGTCACGTCGTTATCGGCGACATAGCTGTCACGCACGTCCACCAGCGCAATACCGTTCTGGGCTCCGCGGGCCGTAATTCCCGTGATGCTCGCCCCCTCCGTGCTCTGAAGCAGGATGCCGCCACCATAGCCGTCGAAGACGTTGGGCTGGATCAGGTCCAGCCGGTCCGCCGAATCAGGATGCGCGGGGGTGGAGCGAACCTCCTGGCTTCTGCTGCCCGAGAGATTCACGCCGGACACCCGGTGTGCGCGGCCACCTTCGATCCTCACCCCGAAGCGGTAACCACGGATGGCACCCCCACTGATCGTCACCCCATCCACTCCTCGGCTGACGACACCGGTGCCCACGTAGCGGCTCGGCACCGAGTCGCCACTCTCGAGCACCACACCGGTGAGATCGATCCGGGTTCCCGAAGCGGCGGCGATGATGATGCCGCGCTCGCTGCGGTCGGGAATTCGGTATCGGCCGGGGCAAATCCGAACTTCTCCCTGCACCTGGATGCCGGCGCGCGTCGGGCGAATGCACGGGGCCGCGTGGGTGGAACCGAACACCGTCAGGAGTGATGCCACAACGAAGGCTGCGAGGATCATGGTCGGACCGGGTAACCCCGCTCCCGCAGGTAGGCACGAGCGCGGGGCAGGGAGGAGTCTTGAAAATGAAAGATCGTGGCGGCCAGAACCCCGTGGGCGCCGGCCTCCAGAGCTTCAGCCAGGTGGGCCAGATTCCCCGCCCCACCCGACGCGATCACCGGCATGCTTACGGCCTGGGAGACCGCCTGGATTAGCGGGAGATCATACCCCGCCCCGGTCCCGTCGCGGTCCATGGAGGTCAGCAGGATTTCCCCCGCACCCAGCGACTCGAGACGCCGGCTCCATTCGACCGCCTCCAGCTCGGTTGGCTCCCGGCCCCCGTTGACCACCACGATGAACCGTCCCTCGACCCGCTTCACGTCCACCGCGGCAACGATACACTGGCTGCCGAAGCTTTCGGCCAGGCGAGAGACGAGTGAGGGATCGCGCACGGCCGCGGTGTTGACTGTGACCTTGTCGGCCCCGGCGCGGAGTGCAGCGCCGGCATCGGCGGCCGATCGAATTCCGCCCCCGACCGTGAACGGTATGAAGATGGACTCGGCCACCCGGCTGACCATCTCCAGGGTCGTGCGGCGGGCCTCCGGGCTGGCCGAAATGTCCAAGAACACCAGCTCGTCGGCGCCATCCGCGTCATACCGCGCGGCCTGCTCCACCGGGTCGCCGGCGTCCCTCAGCGATTGAAAGTGCACCCCCTTCACCACCCGTCCGCCGGCCACGTCGAGGCAGGGAATGATTCGCCGCGCTAGCATACCCGGAGCACGTCGTCGATCGCGCCGGCGTGTCCACCACGGAAGAGAGCAAGAATGTCCTCCAGCGCGCGCCGCTCCCGGGGCCACGCAAAGCGGGATTCCGCGGCTGTCGGGGCGAGCCACTCGAAGTGGTCGTGCTCGGATCCAAGCCGCACCGGAGCGTCGGGCTGCACGAAGGCAACGAACACGGGGACCAGGGCCACCTCATCTATCCGATGCTGATAAAACGACTCCACCCGGCTCACGTTGTAGAGCCGCACCGGCGTCAGTCCGGTTTCCTCCGCGAGCTCACGGGCCGCGGCTTCGGCCGGACGCTCACCGGCCTCGATGTGTCCGTGAACGGTCTCCCAGGAGCCGGGGCAGCGCCCCCCGGTGCCCCGGCGCAGCAGCAGGCATTCTAGCGCCGACTCGGCTCCGCGGAGGACGTACACATCCACCAGCGAGACCCGGACC
>JBDTUV010000131.1:0-7065 GCA_040007575.1 Gemmatimonadales bacterium | reverse complement strand
TACCCCCCGGTACCCGAAAACGCAATTGTTTCTATCCGCACCGGCTGATCAGCGGCCATTTAGCTGGACGTCCCCGCAGGCGACCCCTACTTTCAACCGTTCCCCGCAGCCTTCCCTCTTCGACCTCAAGGCCCTGCATGGCGACCCAGACCCGGCCTGTCACTCCACCGGTGACCCCCGAGTTCAAGCCGTACATCCCCTCAACCCAATCCCCCGCCGAGCTCACAGTTCGCGCCGTCATCCTGGGCGCCATCCTCGGCATCGTCTTCGCTGCCTCGAGCGTCTATCTCGCGCTCAAGATCGGGCTCACCGTCTCCGCCTCGATCCCCATCGCGGTGCTCGCGGTGGCGTTCTTCAGGACCCTCGGCAAATCCACGATCCTGGAAAACAACATCGTCCAGACCACAGGGTCAGCGGGCGAGTCGATTGCGGCCGGGGTGGTCTTCACGCTCCCGGCGATTTTGTTGATGGGCTATGACCTGAACGTCAGCAAGGTGGCGGTGATCGCGGTGATCGGCGGGCTGCTCGGCATCCTGATGATGATCCCCCTCCGCCGGGCCCTGATCGTGAAGGAGCATGGCCGGCTGACCTATCCCGAAGGCACCGCCTGCGCCGAGGTGTTGATCGCCGGGGACAAGGGCGGTCTCCAGGCCCGCCTGCTCTTTCAGGCGTTCGGCCTGGCCTTCGTCTACAAGTTTCTGATGGCGGGACTCAGGGTCTGGAAGGAGTACCCCGGCCGAGTCTCCCAGTTCTACAATGGCGCGTCGATATCGGCCGAGGTATCGCCCGAGCTCATGGGCGTGGGCTACATCATCGGGCCCCGGATCGCCGGTTATCTGTTCGCCGGCGGCTCGCTCGCGTACCTGGTGCTGATCCCGGCCATCAAGCTCTTCGGCTCCGGCCTCTCCGAGCCGATCTTCGCCGAGACCAAGCTCATCAAGGACATGAGCCCGAGCGAAGTGCGGGCCGCGTTCGTCTTCTACATCGGTGCCGGTGCTGTTGCCTCGGCCGGAATCATCGCCCTGATTCGGTCGTTGCCCACGATCGTCAGCGCCTTCCGCTCCGGCTTCCAGGACCTCAAGGGGAGCATGGGCGACGCAGTCACCCGACTCCGCACCGACCTCGACTTGCCGATCTGGGTAACGATCGCCGGCTCGATCGCTCTAGCCCTTATCCTTACCGTCCTCCCCCAGGTTGGGGTCAACCTCCTGGGCGCGGTTCTCATCATCATCTTCGGCTTCTTCTTCGTTGTCGTCTCGTCCCGAATCACCGGTGAAATCGGTGTCAGCGCCAATCCGATCTCCGGGATGACCATCGCCGCACTGATCGGTACCTGCACGATCTTCTTGTTCATCGGGTGGACCGGCGTCGATCACCGGGTTGCGGCCATCTCGATCGCCGCAGTGATCGCGGTGTCGGCAGCACTGGCGGGCACAACCAGCCAGGATCTCAAGACCGGATTTCTGGTGGGCGCTACCCCCAAGCGTCAGCAGATAGCCATCATGGTTGGAGCCATGACCTCGGCTCTGGCGATCGGCTGGACTCTCACCCTGCTCAACACCACGTATACCAACGTCGTACCGGAGCAGCATCCCGGGGTGGCCCTGCAGGCGGCGGCGCCGGGAACGGCGAACAGGTCGGTCACGAGCCTGGGCGAGCGGATGCGGCACGAAGGCCGTGAGTGGGACGTGGTACGGGTGAACATCCCGACCGAGGGTGTGCAGCCCGGCAAGTACCTGATCGACCCACAGAGCCGCGAGGTGGCATATCTGGTAGATCCGGGTATCGGCGGGCGAGTCCGCGAGATCAACGGAAAGCCGATCACGAAGCTCGATTCGCCCAAGGCCACCATCATGGCCCTGGTGACGGATGGGATCCTGACTCGGAAGCTACCCTGGGGTCTGGTCCTGATCGGCGTGTTTCTGACGATCGCGATCGAGCTCATGGGGCTTCAGTCCCTCCCCATAGCCGTCGGCGTCTACCTCCCGATCTCGACCTCTGCCCCGATGTTCATCGGGGGCGCCGTGCGCTGGCTGGTCGAGCGCCGGCTCAGGAGCGGGTCACGCTCCATAGCTGAAGTGGAGTCGGGACCTGGAGTGCTCTTTGCCAGTGGACTGATTGCCGGAGGTGCGATCGCGGGTGTGGTGATAGCCGGAGTCGCGGCAGGCCTGGTTGCCAAGGCCGAGGCGGCGCAGGTGCCGGCGGCGGAATACCTCGCGCATGCCGTGGGCCTGGAGCGACTCGTCGGCGGCTTTGCCACCAGCGATCTTGCGGCGATCGCGATGTTCGCGGTGCTGGGAGCGTTACTCTATCGCGTGGCCAGGAGATAGCGTGCCGCCTGCCGCTCCGATGTCACCAGCCATCAGCGCCCGTATCATCCACGCGGCGCTGGCGCTCGGCGTGATGCTGTTCCTGGGAACCTCGTTGTACATCGGGAGCAACAGCCCGGTGCCGGCCTCCGCCCTGCCCGACAGGCGGGTGCTCTACCTCGGGCTCTTTGTGGTGAGCGCCGTGCTCTTCGGTGCGGCGATGTACACTGCCGCGCGGATGACGCGGCCTGGGCCTGGAATCTCCCAGGACGAGTGGTGGAGGGCCAACCTGACCCGGGCGATTGGTATCTGGGCTCTGGTGGAGGCACCCGCGATTCTGGGAATGGTCGCGAACTTCCTCACCCACGATTTTCGAACGCTCATTGCTCCCTTCGTCGGGCTGCTGCTGTTCGTGAATTACCGCCCGAGCCGGCTGGCCGAGGGATAGGTGCGGGTCGTCACGCTGCTGCCGGCGGCCACCGAGATCGTGGCAGCGTTGGGTGGCGCGGGATACCTGGTGGGCATCTCGCACGAGTGCGACTATCCGGCTTCGGTCCAGGGCCTGCCCCGGGTCACGGCCACGCCAGTGGACATCGCCGCGCCGGGAGCCGTGATCGATGCGGAGATTTGCCGGCTGCGCGACGGGGGCCGGCCCGTTATCGGCATCAGCGCCGATCTGCTGGGCCAGCTCGCACCCGATCTCGTCATCACCCAGGGCCTCTGCGAAGTGTGTGCGGTGGCCGACGGCGAGGTTCACCGGCTGACCGCAGCCATGCAGCCGTCCCCGCAGGTGCTATCGCTCGAGGCCCGCGACCTGGGCGGCATCTGGGCCGACATCCGGCGCGTGGGTGAAGCGCTCGACCTGGATGATGAGGCCGAAGAGCTGGTGGTCGGCCTCCAGAGCCGCGTGGCAAGGCTCCGAGCCGCAACGCCGCCAGACCCACCCCGGGTGCTCTGCATCGAGTGGCTCGATCCGCTCTACCTCGCCGGCCACTGGGTGCCGGAGCTGGTCGCGCTGGCGGGCGGGCATGACGTCGGGGCGCAGGCGGGAAGTCACTCGGCCAGGCGCGAGTGGGGTGAACTTAGCGGGCTCGAGCCGGACCACGTGGTTGTAATGCTCTGCGGTTTTGGCGTCGAGCGAGCGCGGACCGAGCTGAGATCCCTTCAGCATTTCGAAGCACTGGAGCTGTTGCGGCGAGTGCCGGTCTCGATCATCGATGGCAACGCCTACACATCACGTCCCGGCCCCCGGGTGGTGGACGGCGCGCAGCGAATCAAGTCGGCTCTGGCAGGCCGTGCCTCTCGGGATGTGGAGCGATGGCAGCCGCAAGCACACTGAGCATCGTTGAGGCCGCAGGGCCCCAGGACCTCGCCACTGCGCGCAGGCTGTTCGAGGAGTATGCCGCCGCGCTCGGGGTCGATCTCTGCTTTCAAGGCTTCGAAGAGGAGCTCGCGACCTTGCCGGGGAGTTACGCGCTACCCGGGGGACAGCTACTGCTGGCCAGGCACGGCGGCGAGATCGCCGGGTGCGTGGGGCTGCGGCGGCTGGAGCAGGAGGCCTGCGAGATGAAGCGGCTCTACGTGCGGCCTGCCTTCCGCGGCCTTGGAGTTGGGCGTATGCTGGCCGAGGAGATAATCCGGGCGGCCAGGAACGCTGGTTACCGCCGCCTGCGGCTGGACACGCTGCCGACGATGGTCAGCGCTCTGGCATTGTACCGGCAGCTTGGCTTTCGTGAGATCCCGCCCTACCGCGGGAATCCCGTCGGGGGAACGCTTTTCCTGGAACTGGAACTGGATCGGTCCACTACGTGACGCCCGAGTCGCTCGCCTTCCTGAGATCACTGCTGGACACACCGGGCCCCTCCTCATTCGAGGCCGCTCCAGCCCGGATCTGGCGGGCAGAGGCCAAGAAGCTCGCCGATTCGGTCCATGCCGATGTAGGTGGCAACTCCTTCGCCACGCTGAATCCCGAAGGCAAGCCCAGGCTCATGCTGGCCGGGCACATCGACGAGATCGGGATCATGGTCACTCACATCGATGAGGAGGGTTACCTCAGCTTCGACACCATCGGCGGATGGGACCACCAGGTGTTCGTGGGTCAGCGGGTGATCCTCCTGGGGCGCGCGGGCCAGGTCATCGGAGTGGTCGGAAAGCGAGCGATCCACCTCATGGAGAAGGAAGACCGGGAAAAGGTCTCCAAGGTAGAGGACCTGTGGATCGATATCGGTGCGAGGAATCGAGATGAGGCCCAGTCGCGCGTCCGGATCGGCGATCCCGGTGTGCTGGCCGCCGGCGTCATCGAGTTTCCCAACGGCCGGCTGGTGAGCCGCTGCATCGACAACCGCATCGGCGCCTTTGTCGTCCTGGAAGTGCTGCGGCTGCTGGCTGCCCAGCGGCCACGAGCCTCGGTGACCGCTGTGGCAACGACGCGAGAGGAGATCGCTGCCACCGGGGGAGGTGCCCGCTCATCGGCTCACCGGCTCGAGCCCGATGTCGCAATCGTCGTCGATGTGACCCACGCGACCGATTATCCCGGCATCGAAAAGCGGAAGCATGGCGACTACCGCCTGGATGGGGGCCCGGCACTCGCGCGTGGCGCCTCGGTGAGCGAGCTCGTCTTCGAGATGCTGGTGGAGACCGCGGAAGCGGAGAAGATCCCCTATTCGATCGAGGCCGCCTCGCGTGACACTCACACCGATGCCGAGGCCATCTTCAACGCACACCGGGGAGTGGCCACGGCGCTGGTCTCGATCCCCAACCGGTACATGCACAGCCCGAACGAGATGGTTGCGCTCGAAGATCTCGACCGAACCGCGCGGCTGCTGGCCGCCTTTGCCCGGAAGCTGACCCCCGCGACCAGCTTTGTGCCGCAATAGTCAGCCTGATCTATATTCCTCTCTTCCTATGTGGCGTACCATTCTGCTCGGCACCTGGCTGGGCCTCTCCTCCCTCGCTGACTCGCTCCAGGCCCAGCGCCCCGAACCTCCCCGCCTGCTCGATGACATCAGGGCACTGACCGACGACCGGCTCCAGGGCCGGATGACCGGTTCTCCCGGCGCTGATTCCGCTGCCGCCTACCTGGCCCGGAGATTTTCCCAGGTCGGGCTTCAACCGGCCGCAGGCGGATGGTTCCAGGTGTTCACGGTGGGGCCGGGAGCGCCGGGTGCGAGACAGGCGCTGACTTCACCGCTCCTTGGCAAGAACGTCATCGGCATTCTGCCCGGTCGCGACCCGGTGCTGCGCAATCAGACCGTCATACTCGGCGCCCACTACGATCATCTAGGACTCGGCGGCTTCGGCAGCCTAGACCCGGACAGCACCGGGGAGGTGCACAACGGCGCCGATGACAACGCCTCCGGGACTGCCGTGCTGATCCAGGTAGCTGCCCACCTGGCCGCATCCCCACCCGCCCGCACCGTCGTGTTCATCGCCTTCAGTGGTGAGGAGCTCGGCCTGCTCGGCTCGGCCTACTACGTCAAGCAGCCGATCTACCCGCTGGCGAGCACGCTGGCGATGGTGAACCTCGACATGGTCGGCCGACTCCGCAAAGAACGTCTCATCGTGTACGGTGCCCGCAGCGCCAAAGAGTTTCCCGCCCTGCTCGACTCGCTCAACTGGTATGCCGGATTCGACCTCAAGGCGCAGGGTGATGGCTACGGACCCAGCGACCACTCGTCGTTCTATGCAGCGAAACGGCCCGTCCTCCACCTATTCACCGACTTGCACGAGGACTACCACCGTACCACCGATGACTGGCAAAAGGTGAACTACGATGGATTGAAACGGGTCTCCGACTTCAGCCTGGGCCTGGTGACCGCGCTGGCGAACCGGAGGAAGCCGCTGACTTTCCTCGAGTTACCCGCCCCTACCGCCGGCGAGACGGCGATCGCGCCGATGACCGGTACCCCAGGCTATGGGGCCTATCTCGGGACAGTACCCGACATGACCGGGGCTCCGGGCGGCGTGCGACTGGTGGGAGTGCGTGCCGGCAGTCCGGCGGAGAGGGCCGGCCTCAGGGGTGATGACATCATCACCCGCATCGGCAGCATGGAGACGCCGGACCTCCAGGCCATGACCGAAGCGCTGCGAAGCTACAAGCCCGGCGCAGTCGTGGAGATCATGGTGCGACGAGGGACCACGGTCACGACGCTCCAGGCGACGCTCGGCGTCCGGGGAGGGTAGCGATGCCGGTGCTCGACGGCAGCCGTGTGGTGGCAGCGTTGAGGGGGGCGTTCGCCCGCAACGTGCCGCGGGAGGAGCTGCTCCGCACCGCGGCGGAGAAAATTCGCGCTTCCGGCGCTCCATACACGTCAGTCTACCTCTATATGCTGCACGGTAACGAGCTGGTGCTGGAGGCCTTCGCCGGCCGGGAGACCGATCATACCCGCATTCCCGTCGGTACCGGGGTCTGCGGAACCGCCGTGGCGAGTGGCTTGGATCAGAACGTGCCGGACGTGAGTGCCGTAGGGAACTACCTCGCTTGCAATGCCTGGACTCGTTCCGAGCTGGTGGTGCTCATCCGCCGCGGGGCAACGATACTGGGCCAGATCGACATCGACAGCGACGTGCCGGATCCCTTCACGAAGGACGAGGAGGCTCAGGTGAAGCAGGTGGCGGATGCGCTGGGGATACTGCTATGAGCGCTGACCCTCTAAGACCTTGGACTTGAGAAGAACAGACCCCGCCCCGGCCAGCGGCCCTGGACCGAGCCCCTCCGGCTTCAAGCGCCGACTTCCCCCCACCTCACCCCTTGCGC
>JBDTUV010000130.1:0-7072 GCA_040007575.1 Gemmatimonadales bacterium | reverse complement strand
AGATGCGGCGCGCCACCACGTGCGCGAGCTGCGGCATGAAAGCTCCAATAGCGGGCGGCTACTTAATGATGAGTTGTCTCAACAAGCGTTCGCCTACAATGTCGCGCATCTCTCCGCGCTTCACCATTCCCTCGCTGGCCTTCTGGATCGAACCGTACACCTGCTTGTTAATGGCGTCGAGCCGATCGGGAAGGTCGTCCAGCGCAGCCATATTTTTATAGGTCGTGGCGAGTGCGATGTTCCAGTCGCTCTCATCCCGGCTATCAGAGTTGTACACGGCCCAGTCGGTAATTATGCCAGCTTTCTTCTGGGCGTCCATCGACTGCTTATACGCGCCAGCCAGAAACGCCATATAGTCGTCGAAGTGCCCGGGTCTTACCCGGATAAACTGAACGTTGGTCACTGGTCCTTCCGCATAGGGGCGGGATGACTGTTGGGCGGTGGCGGGGACGGCCAGGACTACGGCGAGTGCGGGCAGGCAAAAGGCTTGGCAGCGCATGATGCACCTCCAGAAAGGCGCGTGGGAGGGACGGGCTTTTGTGGGAAGAGTCCCAACATGCGGTTCGAGTTCACCCCTCGCAAGGCGCGCTCAGGGGTGGCACCGCGACCACGGCGAGCAGGAAGAACATTAGACGGATGCCGCCATGACGACTCGAAGGGAGGACACCGAGAGGCTGTTACACTACGGTCTACGGTACGAATAACCAGCAGAATGCTTCATCCTACGGGGGGATATCTAAGCGTTTACCCGATGTCGGCACGGCGCTGCAGGGGCTTAGGTTACAGGAGCAACCCGGCATAGCCCTTGCTCTATGATCGACCGAATTCATCCTGAGAGACTGTCTTGTCGAAACGCCCGCTGTTTACACCAAGCACTGACCCGACGCCGGCGCCGCCGTCCCCGTTGGCGCTGTTTATTCATCAGGCGCAGCTGGCGTTGGTGTACCAGGAGCCGGTGGAAGCCCCAGTGGTGATTGAGCCGGTAGCTCCGAAGCTGAGCGACGCCGCCTAGTAAACCAGCGCTTCTCTTCCCGCAGGGCTGCTCGCTGAGCCGGCCTGCTTGATCTCCTTCCGTACGCGTCCAGGTCATCCACATCGATGTAGAAGGTCAGTCTTGCGGGCCCGCGTCCTCGCTTGGGCTTCAAGACGCCGCCGTTGATCCCTCATCTTCTGAGGATCCTCGACCACAACTCCCAGTGCACAATCGGCCGGCCCATGGTGCCTCCTACGGTCTACGGCGTATTGGGGAAGTTGGTCGTCACGCCGCCCCGGCGAACGGTCCGCGCTACCCGTTCGGCAAAGATCCGCGATCCGGCCCGCACCATGCCCTCCGGCGGCCCCTTGAGCTCGGTGGAATCGTCCAGGATGATGGTCCCCGTCGGTGCGTGAATCAGCTGGCCGGTGAACAGCCAGATGAGATTGCTGGTCTTGCTCACCTTGGCTATCACCACCCAGGGTGCCTGGAGCGAGTTGGCCACCGTGCGAGCGCAGGCCACGATCACGTTGCAGGGCTGGTTGCCGGTGGTCGCCAGCGCCTCCGGTGACGCCGCCACCAGCGCGACCGGGTTACCGGCCAGCAGCTGGGGACCGAGCAACTCCTGCAACTTGCTGGTCAAGACCCGGGTAGAGAGGACGGCCTGAGAGGAGTCCGACGCCTCCTGCACGTTCGCCTGGGCGTTGTACAGCGCCACCGGCAGCACCACGACCTTGGCGCCAGGGGCTTCGCGGAAGGAAGTCGTGTCGGTTTGCGCCGATGCGTCCCGGGAGACGAGAACGGCAGCGAGGAGGGCGACGGAGGCGCCGAGCACTCGGTGACTGATCAGAAAGGGTGTCATGCAAAGAAATATAAGGCGACACGCGGACTTGGAGCCCAGGTGGGGTCTCTTGCCGCTCGGCCAGATGGCCATTAGATTAAGGCCATATGGCTAGACCTGCCGAAGCCGCTGTTCTCCGGGCCGTACCCGGCTCAGCTGACCTGAGCGAGATCCAGTCCCGTATCCGCGCTGGCCGCACCGAAGGTCACTACTACGTGGCCCTCCTGGGTCTCCGCAGCTACGAGCCGCTGGCGGTCTACCGGCACGTCCGGAAGGGCCTGGCCTACGCCAGCTTTCTTCGCTTCCAGCGAAACACCAGCCTGTCCGCCCGAGCGATCGCGGACCTGATCCAGATTCCTACCCGCACGCTGACCCGGCGCAAGACCGAAGGAAAGTTGGCGCCGGAAGAGTCCGATCGACTGGTGCGAGCATCCCGCATCTTCGGGCGTGCCATGGAGCTGTTCGAGGGCGACACTGAAGCCGCGCGGGCATGGCTCACGTCGGCGCAGCCGGCCCTCGGCGGGCTGGTACCTCTGGAGCTGGCCCGGACCGACGTGGGCGCCAACGCAGTCGAGAGCCTCATCGGCCGCCTCGAGTACGGCATTCCGTCGTAAGCCCCGGCATTGATCACGGCCTGGAGGTTGGTCAAGTCGCGCCACGCGGCGGGTGCATTTGATGGAGAGGGGGCCCGGCTCCACGGCGGTCGGTGGAACAGCCCCGGCACCCGTGTCGCCTACGCGTCGGACAGCATCGCACTCGCGGCGCTGGAGGTGCTGGCTCACCTGCAATCGACGACCGTGCTCCAGGCCTACTCCGTAGTCTCGCTCAACTTTCCCGATGAAGGCGTGAAGGAGCTGGACGCGAGCTTACTTCCGCCCCGTTGGCGCAGATTCCCATCGCCGCCGGAGAACCAGGCCATAGGGGACCAGTGGGTGGCCCGAGGGGAATCGCTGATCCTGCGGGTGCCCAGCGCCATCATCCCTGCGGCCGCGACATACCTGATCAATCCGCTGCACCCCGGATTCCACACGATCGTGATTGGGCAGCCGGAGCGGTTCGCGTTCGATCCTAGGCTGCTGAGCGGCGGGGAAGGTGGGAAGCGAGGCTAAGGCTTCCTTGTGTTCTCAACCGAGCCCTCCGTTCGAGGCTCCTGGCGCAGCAGATACCAGCCGCTCACGATTGCCCCCAGGTAGAGCAGGACACCGAACAGATGCACTGTGTCGGCCAGAGCCCCGTCGCGACTCAACCAGCCCCACTTTTCCAGCAGCAACGCCCAATCATGCTCGCCGCCGCCCACCAGTGGCAGCTCCTGGGCTCGCGCATCCCGGATATAAACCGAGATGTTCCAACAGTTCTGGCCCACCCACCAGAGGGGCACCGTCGCCCCATGCCGGTCTCCTCCCCGCCAGAGGGCGATGACGAAGGCCACCGGCACAATCAGCTGGACGAGTGTGCCGCCCAGAACCGCGAGCGTCTCGCCATCGAAGCCGAAGACGAGGTGCCCGGTCTCATGAATCGCCAGATCGAGGCTGTCGAGCCAGCGATAGTCGCCAGGACTCCGCAGGCAGATGTAGCCATAGATCGCCAGAACCAGGGTGAGGACGGCCCGCCAGCGGCGGTCGGTGATGGTCACCGCCTATCCAGGAGCTTGATCGGCTCTCCCTTGGCGGACCTGGCGAGGAGCTCGGCGAGCCTTCTCGCTCTGGTCTCCTCCCGCTTGGCTTCCATCACCCAGAAGGTGCTGGTGCGCTGGTACCAGGGCGGCTGCGTTTGAAAAAAAGACCAGGCCCGTTTGTTCGCCCGCAGCTTCTTCAACGACCCGGCATCGAGCTTTGTCGGGCGCGACTCGTAGGAATACGACCTGGTCGCTGCCCCCCCGCGTGCAGCAAAGGCGGCCTTGCCGGCCGAGTGCATCCGCCCGGCCGCGAGGAGCTCAGCCGCCCGCTTGATGTTGATGGTGCTCCACTTGCTCTTCGGTTTCCTGGGGGTAAAGCGAGTGCTGAAGCTGTTCGTGTCCACGCTCCGGCGGACCCCGTCGATCCATCCGAAGCACAGCGCTTCGTCCAAAGCCTCTCGATAGGTGAGGCCCTCGTCAGCGGCCTGAACCTTGTAGCACCGGACCAGAAGCTCTGGTGTGCTGCGGTGATTCCGCCTCAGCCAGTCTCTGAACTCTTGACGCGAGGCGAAAGCTCTTACTGGAGCTCCCACGGGTCATAGGTGCCAAAGGTCCAGAGACGGCCCTCGAGATCGCGGCAGGTGAAGCCGCGGCCGCCGTAGTCTTCGTCCTTGATGTCGAGCACGATCTCCGCCCTGGCCGCCTTGGCCCGGCCGTAGACGGCGTCGGCGTCGGAGACGATTACATAGGAGCTCTGGGTTTCGGCGCCTCCGATCTCGTCCGGCTGCTTCATGAGCCGGCCGAATGCGGTGTCCTGCACCGATCCTACCATGATCATCCCGTTGCCGAAGCTGAGCTGGGCATGCGCTATGGTGCCATTCTCACCCGGCACCACCAGCTGCTTCTCGAAGCCGAACACGCGGCACAGCCACTCGATGGCGGCTGGTGCCTCGCGATAGCGAAGGCAGGGGATCACGGTGGCCTTGGTGTCTTTCGCAGCAGCTGGCATGGTTGTTACCCGAAGGCGAGAGTAACGATGTTAGCGAGCAAGCGCGCGGGCGATCGCCAGCTCGGGGCGATGACCATCGGCCTTGCTCATGAGCTTTAGAAACTCGCGGTACCCGACTTTCGCCGCCGCTCGATCGCCTGCGAGCTCCGCCGCGCGGGCGGCGCCAAACAGGCTTCGGGCTCGGCCCCGTTCTCGAAGTAGCGTCGCCTGATATGCCTCGCGCGCCTCGGGAAAGCGTCCCGCCGCAAGGAGCATGTCACCTAAAAGCTCACGCGCCGGCAGCAGCTCGGCGGGAGTCACCGGGTGCTTGTCGGTGACCTCCTCGGTTTCGGCGGCGGCTCGTGCCGTGGCGAGCCCCCCCATGGTATCTCCGGTGGCGAACTGCACCCAGGCAGATGCAGCATCCCGTTTGATGCCGACGACGCGGGCCCAATAGGTCTCCCGCTGGGTGGCGAGGCCCATCGCGATGCTATCCAGCTTCGCCACCTCGGAGCGTGCCCCCTGAACCCGGCCGCTCCGGGCCGCTCCGATGGCTCGGGTGAAGCGGCTGAGTGCGGCGGTCACGCCCATCGCCGGATCGGGTGCAGGGAAGGCCGCGGCGGCAGCCCAGTCGCCCTGTTCCAGTGGAATTCGCGCCGCCATGGCGGTGCGGTTGTACTGCCCAATCAGCACGTTGATGGCCGGGGAGGTCTTCGCCGCCTGAGCTAGCGCTACCGTGGCCCGTGCAGCCGAGTCCTGTCCCAGCTGAAGATATCCATAGACCGCGTAGTCCAGCGCGTGAAGCCCCTCGCCCGTCGTAGTCCAGGGGCCCGTCGCCTTCGCGTGAGCCACACCGGAGTTGTAAGACTTCCAGTTCGCGGCGACCGTCTCCTCCCAGAGACCCAGTCGCACGAAAATGTGGGACGGCATATGCTGAGCATGCGGCGCGGCGGGCGCAATCTCGGCGTAGCGCCGGGCTGCTGCCAGGCCGAGTGGCGCCAGCCGTGGTGAGTCGGCCGAGTGGATGACGTAGTGAGCCAGGCCGGGGTGATCTGGATGACGGGCAAAGAGCGGATCGAGGATGGCGATGGCCCGCTTCTGCTGCGCGAAGGTGGTGTCGGTGCGCGGGGCCGTCGCCAGCTGCGCCAGAGCGTAATAGATGGTGACCTCGGTATCACGGGGATTATCCCGGTAAAGGCGCGCCATCGTGTCGGCGTAGGCCTGGAGCCGCACAGCGTTCGAAGTGGCGGTGTCCCGATAGAGTGCGGCGGTAGCGGCGATGAACCCGCGCTCCCGGGCGCTCCGGGCCGGCCTGGCAGAGGCCTGCTCGGCGTCCCTGGCGCCCTCGTTGAGTGTGGCGCCCGACGGTCCTCCTGCGAATGGGTTGCCCCACGCATTCAGCGCCAGGCCCCAGCGCGCCAGGGAGCAGTTGGGGTCGGCCTCGAGTACGGCACCGAAGGCGCGCCGTCCCTCCTCGAACCAGAAGGAATGGAGCACGGCCATCGCGTGCTCGAAGCGGCGGCCAGCCTCAGGCGTGCATGACACGGGAAAGCTGACGCGACCCAGCCGCCCAACACCGTGGTGGTGGCCTTCGTCCTGCGCGTTGGCTGCCGGGGCGCCGGCTAACGCCGCAAGCGTGACGAGCGAACAGGTGAGAGCGTTCAACCGGGCCTCCCTGGGGCGTGAAGCCGGAGCAGCCAGCGAAACCATCCAAATACGTTCCACCAGCGTGGGAGCGGTAGCGCGACGGTAGCGGCCGCGATTCGTGCCTTATAGCTGACCCAGGCCGCGTGCCACTCCGCGCGACTCAATTCACGAGTTGCCCTCCGAACGAGTTGGGTCGCCTTGACCTCCCGTTCGGCATCGAGCCGGTCCTTCCACATCCGGTACTGCGGATGCTCCTCCACGCGCACTGTCCTCGCCGTCTCGCGGGCCCTCAATGTACCTCCGTCGCTCTTGTAACGATCTACCTAGAGACCGTCTCATGCCAGGGGCTGCACCCGGAGCTAATTCCGCCGCTTCTCGTTCGTCAGCTTCGAGTTCCGAGACAGGATTGTTGTGCCACGCCGCCGGCGCTGTCCGGTTCCTTTGCATGGAAGAAATGGAACACTTGAGCGCCTTCCTGGCACGGGCAATACTGCCCAGACACCTACAAGGGATGCCATGTTTTCACCGACTCGTCGTGGCCGGGCGCTCGATCTTTGTCTCGCGGTGCTGATGCTGGCGGGGACGGCCTGTGGTGCGGGTGCGCCCGCGGCGCCGGCCTTCATGCCGGAGCCAGCGGCCGCGCCGCCCGAGGCTTCGCTGACGCGCCGGCAGAAGACCAAGCAACGGCTGCCCAAGGCACCCACGCCCGCTCGTACCTCGCCCGCGGCTCGAGTCGATAGCGCCGCGCTGGAGCGGTCGGTGACCAAGGCGTACGCCCACTGGCCGCTGGCCATCGCGCTGGCGCGCCGAAGCGGGAACCCGGAAGTGGCGGAGCAGGCCGCGGCGGCCCTGGTGCGTGAAGCGGAGCGTCTGCGGCTGAGCCCGAGCCTGCTTGGAGCGGTGCTGCTGATCGAGAATACGCCGCTCGACCCCACTGCCGTAAGCAGTCAGGGTGCCATAGGCCTGATGCAGGTCATGCCGGTGCACCGGGGGAGCTACGGCTGCTTT
>JBDTUV010000129.1:0-7092 GCA_040007575.1 Gemmatimonadales bacterium | reverse complement strand
GCTTTTGCTGTTTTAATGACGGAGGAAATCGACCGCTTCACCGCCTCGGTTGACAAAGACGAGTTCTCGCGTGCCGGTCGGAAGGACCGCCGTCAGCGGGACCGTGAGCCGCGGCCCTAAGGCCGTGCGGAGGCGCGCTGTCACATACATTCCGGGCCGCAAGCTGCCGTCCCGGTTTGCCACATCCACTCTGCCCGTAAGAGTACGGGTCGCGCTATCGAGGCCGGGACGGATGAAGGCTATGCGGCCGGCGTATGCACGGCCCGGAAGCGCATCCACGGTGAGCTCGACCGGGGCGCCGAGACGAAGCCACCGCGCGTCGCGTTCGAACACTGCGAGCTCGACCCACAGGGTACTTCGATCCGCGATGAGGAAGAGATTGTCGCCGGCCTGCACCGCCTGGCCATCGATGACCTTCTTCTCCGCGATCTCACCGCTGATCGGCGCCCGCAGCAGGAGCGTGCGTTGTGCCTTGCCGGTGTGATCCAGGAGCTCGATTTGATCTTCCGGGACATTCCAGAGGGTGAGCCGGCGCCGTGCCGCCGCGACCAGCGAGCTGTCTCCCAGCCGCTTGGCAGAGAGGTACTCCTCCTGTGCGCTCAGGAGCTCGGGGGCATACAGGGCGACGAGGGCGTCGCCCTTTCGCACCGGCTTACCCTCGTAGTCCGCGTACAGCTTCTCTACCCATCCCATCACCCGGGCGTTCACGTATTCCCGCCGGGGCTCCGCGTAGGTAAGGGTGCCCACGGCGCGGGTTCCCGCGGCAATCGGGCGCATCGCCGCGCGGGCGAAGGTGATGCCGAGCCGCTCCGCGGCGGGACGGTCCAGGGGAACGCCAGCTGTATCGGTCCCTCCCGGGGCCGCCGGACCGGGACCCATCCCCTCCATCTCGGACATGCCCGGCCCCTTCATGCCCTTCATGCCGGCCATCGAGTCCTTGGCGTCGTCCTTCTTGCCGCATCCAGTGGCAGCGACTGACAGCGTGAGCGCTGCCAGAATCCAGAGCCGCCTCATTGAGCGTCCTCCCGGGCCAGAAGCTGTTCGAGCATGACGAGGTGAGTGAGATGTTCCGCCGCCACCCGTGCCGCGTCGAGCTCGGCACGGTAGAGTGCATCCTCGGTCGCGAGCACGGTCAGGAACTCGACTTTGCCGACGCGGTAGCCCCGCAGGCTGGCATCTACCGTGGCCTGTGCGGACGGGACCACCTGGCCGGTCAACAGCCGCAGCCGTGTCGCCCCTGCCCGGATCTGAGCCCGCACCGTCTGGATCTCCTCCGCAAGTTCAGCCTGCTCTTCGGCGAGAGCTGCCCGGGCCGCATCCGCGTCAGCCCGTGCTGCATCGGCCAGCCGGAGCTGCTTCCGGCCGGCGTAGAGCGGGATCCGGATGCCGACGAACGCCGAGAAGAAATCGGACCCCAAAGGGCGGGCGCCGTAGCGCGTCATGAAGGTGAAATCGGGACGGGCGCCGAGCTGCTCGGCCCGCACGGTGCGCTCCGCCGCCTCGATCTCAGCTCGCCGTGCCGCGAGCCGGGGATGCTCGGGCAGGGAATCGGGCCCCAGCGAGTCCTTCGACTCACCGATCGTGGGGGACGAGAGATCGATATCGGACGGGACCAACTCGGCCCTGATCGGCTCGATGATGAGAGAATCGAGTCCCCTGACGTTCCGCAGGGCCTTGAGCTGCGCCCGAAGCTCAGCCTCTTGCGCGGCAAGGTCGGCCCCTTCGGTGTCAAGCCGGGCCAGTGCGACGCGTGCCTGGAGCGGATCGCTCTGCGGCGCCGTGGTCGTCGCATACCGCGCCGTCGAGATCTCCACGCCAGCGGCCAGGAGGTTGCGCTGCTGGGTGAGCGTCGCCCGCGCGGTCACGACGTAGCGCAAGCGGTAGTAGAGCTCCGCCGTGCGCACGACCACATTGCGGCGACGGACTGCCACCTCCGCCTCGCGCGCACGCGCCATCGCCCGGGCGGTGGCACTGCGGGCGCCGAGCGTTCCGGGCCACGGGACCTCCTGCGACAGCGAGATGTCAACCTCCGTGAAATCGCTCTGGTGAAAGGCGAAGCGCGGAAGGGTCAGATCCATTACCCCGGCTTCAAGCATTGGGTCCGGCAGCGCACCTTGCGGCCGCACCCTGGCCCTGGCTGCCCGGGCAGCGGCACGGCTCGCCTCGAGCGAAGGGTTGGCCACGAGTGCTTCCGCGCTCAGCCGTGCCAGGGCGGTGTCAGCTTGGGTCACCCCCTGGGCCAGCAGCCGGAGCGGGGCCGCTACAACGATCAGCGCCACGATCGCCTGGACCGGATGTGCATGACGTGGGTTCATTGTGTCTCTCGGTCTGTCATTGCTTTCACCAGCGCGCGCAGCCGCGTCATCCGGCGTCCGTCCAATCGGACGGTGGCCCCCCCTGCCTTCAACACTAGTTCAGGTTCTCCGACCAGGGTGGTCAACTCGTCGGCTTTGATGCGGAAGGAGAGCTCCTCACGCCGTCCACCATCAAAGAGATGGACCGGCCGCTTGACATATCCCGCGGCAGGGATCGTCGCGATACGAGCCTTGCCCGCTTCCACCCGGAGCTCACGCGGGTGTGCGAATGCCCAACCACCCCGGGCCGGGGTCCAGCTCTCCAGCGAAAGCACGGCGAACTCCGGCGGCACGAGGAGGCGCCGACCCGGAAAGGTGAACGAAGCCACCAGCCAGACTCTCGAGCCCAGGCCGAATGGGCGGGCACTGGAGCTGAGCGAGGCCGACACCCGTGTGCTGTCGGTGACCCGGTCATAGAGTCTCGTCACCAGATACGAGCCTTCAGCTCGCGCATGATCCCGAAAGTCTTGCGCAAGGACTATCGGCAACGCGGGCGGAGCGAGCCCCATGACGGACGCGAGGGTGCCCGTCACGGCAGCCATGGACGCCGCCAAATGTCGGAAACGCATACTTGTACGCCTCCCACTGTTTAGAAAGCCCATTGTTTGATGGCCGGCGGGTAGCGCCGGAGTCAACGATCGCCTAACCAACGGGCGTCGAAACCGGATCCGGCGCACGTGCGCCAGGGTCCGCCAGCTGCTTCAGGCTGGGGTCAGGCTTTGGGAGGGTGAAACGGTGGTGCGGAAGAGACGTCCAAAGGCAGTGTGGTGCCGGCAATCCCCAGCGCATTATGCAGCAAGAGGGTGGTTTCCAGCAGGCCGGCAAAGCTGGGGACAGCGAGTGGCGCGGGAGCACACAGCGACGCTATAGCGCAGCTCTGGGTGGAGAGCGGGGCGGGTCCCGTAAGACTCTGCGACGGCACGATTCCGTGCTCCGGCATTTCGCACGACGCCTGTGTTGGCTGCTTGATCAGGCCCAAACACGCCGCCGTCCCCAGCAGAGGCTGCAACTGGAAGACGAGCAGGAGAGCTGCCAACAGTGGCCTCATAGGCGGAACACTACTCCTTCGGCACCGTGAACTCAAGCGGGGCAAACAGCTACGGACAGCCCTTACTGCAAGCGGAGTGCCCGCGAATCCCGTCCAGGCCTTTTTTTGGCAATGAGGGGAACCATTATTAGGGGAGCTAGGGGATCCGCCCACCACCAGCCGAGGGTGGCGTTCAGCAAGAGCGCGGCGAGTAAGATGGCTGACAGGTAGGTGCAGAAGACGGTTTTGCTGTGCCTCGGCGACCAGTGCTCCGCTGTCCAACGCAAACGCCACCCGCCGTTTGGTTCGGGCCAGCAGCGGCATGACGACCAGCGACATGGCGGCGATCACGATGCCGACAGGGCTTTCTTCAGGGCGCTCCCGGCCGAGAAGCGGGCGGGTGGCATCTGCCGCGAGGTAGACCGCCAGCGCGAGGAAGCAGGCGCCGATCACCCGCAACGTGATACCTTCTGCTCGCTCCTGTCGGACCGGGTCGATGTCGGAACGGAGCCGCGGGATGTCAAGCTCTGGGGTGGTGTGACGATCAGCTGGTCGAAGGCGCTGGGACCGGAGCCGGAGACGACGGACGAGGCCAAGTAACCAGGGACAGGAGAGAGCGTTTACGGGTTAGCCCCCTGCCACTTCCGACAGGGCGCTTTTCTTGCCGACTCAGGCGGTCTTTGCCACCTCCCGGAAGGTGTCTTCCAGCCGGTTGAGCATTTCCTGCAGCAACTCGACGGGAATTCCCAGTGCCGGCTCGATCCGGATGACTTGCGCCTTGGAGTACGTACCCGCCACCAGCACGCCCCGCTTGAACAGGCCCGACGCAACCTGCCAGCCTATTTCCTGCACCGGAAACTCCATCCCGATGAGCAGGCCCTTGCCATGGGCTTCCTTGAGCACCTGGGGATACTTCTGTTGCAGACAGCCCAGCTCCCGAAGGAGAAACTCGCCCTTTACAGCCGCCTGCCCCGGCAGATCCTCCTCCAAGGTCACCTGAATGGCCGCGAGCCCTGCCGCACATGCCAGCGGGTTACCCCCGAAGGTGGTGGAGTGGATGATCGGGTTGGGGATCATTACCTCCCAGATCTTCGCGGTAGAGATGAAGGCCGACAGGGGCATCACCCCGCCACCGATCGACTTTCCCACGCACAGGATGTCTGGGGCTACGTTCCAGTGGTCCACGCCCCACATCTTCCCGGTGCGTCCCATGCCGGTCTGGATCTCGTCGGCGATGAGCAAGGCGCCGTACCGGGTGCAGAGCTCGCGAGCACGGGGGAAATAATCCGGCGGCGGAACGACGCCCCCGGCTTCGCCCTGGATCGGCTCCAGCACCACGCCGGCGACCCTGACCCCAACCGCCTCGCCCCGACGGAACTCCTCCTCGAGCGCGTTGGCGTCACCGAAGGGTACGAAGCGCACGTCCTGGAGACCGCCCTGGAACGGCTCGCGGAAGGACGCCTTCCCCATCAGTGAGAGTGACCCCATCGACTTCCCGTGGAACCCACCAATGGTCGAGATGAAGGTGTTCCGCTTGGTGTAGAGTCGGGTGAGCTTGATGGCCCCTTCGATGGCGTCGGTGCCGTTGTTGATGAAAAAGGAGTTCTGCAGATTGCCAGGGGTGACCTCGGACAGAACCCGGGAGAGCGCAGCGCGCCAGGGCTCCAGGAGCTCCTGGCTATTGAGAGCCATCCGCTGCATCTGATCGGTGACGGCCTTGACGATTTTCGGGTGGTTTACCCCGGCGCTGAAGATCCCGAAGCCACCGAGGCAATCGATATACTCCCGCCCCAGAAGATCGTACAGGAGCGAGCCCTGGCCTGACCATTCGAGGGCCGCGAATTGCCCTGCTTCGGTGACGGACTTCCGGTAGCCGATGAAGCCCCGGTTGTAGTACTTCTCGTAACTCTCGACCGTCTCGGCGATGAAAGCCTGCTTTTCTGCCGTCGACAGCTCGCGGCCCCCAATGAGATCGAGGTACCGCTGGGTGTGCTGCAAGACCTGATCGTTCGGTAACCGCAATTAATCGGCGCTCCTTCTGTAAGGGGCGGAGAAGACGGAGAGGCGGAACACCTCCCAGTCCTCTCCGTTCTCTCCGTCATGCAGACTTGATCTCGGTCCAGATCTGGTCCCACGTGGCCGTGTCCTTGCCGAGGTCCACCTGATACTCCAGACGCTTGAGCTCGTCCTCGGTGGGGTAGGGCACGGGATTCTTCATGACTTTCGCCGCCGCTGCATTAGGAGTTCCGTAACCGGTGGCTTCGGACAACGCGGCACCGACCTCGGGCCGCAGGATGTAGTTGATCCACTCGTGCGCGGCGCGCTTATTCGGGGCACTCTTGGGTATGGTCATGGAGTCCCCCCAAATGGTGCACCCTTCCTTAGGAATGACGTAGGCAAGGTTGGGCTGCTCCGACTTGGCCTGGGTGGTGTCGCCATTCCAGAGCTGAGAGATCCACACGTCGCCCGAGATGAGCTGGGCCTTTACCGGCGCCGATATGTAGGCCTTGAGATTCTTCTTCGCGTCGATGCAGTCGGCCTTGGCCTGGGCCAGCTCGGCCGGATTGGTGGAGTTGAGTGAGTGGCCGCGGTGGCGAAGCTCGGCCCCAATCACCTCACGCCCGTCATCCATCATCGTCAGTTTCTTCCGGAACTGCTTGTCGTGAAAGACATCCCAGCTGTCCACCGGGGTCTTGACCTTGTCGGTCCGATAGGCGATTCCCGTGGTTCCCCACTGCCACGGCACGGTGTATTTGTCACCCGGGTCAGAGGGAAGGTTCCGGAAGATCGGCGAGATGTTGCCCGCGTTGGTGAGGTACTTCTTGTGGAGTGGCGTGATGAGGTCCGTCGCCACAAGCACCGGAACGATGTAGCCGCTGGGTACCACGATGTCATAGCCGCTGGCTCCCGCCTGGAGCTTGGCCACCATCTCCTCATTGCTCTCGTAGGTATCGTACGTCACCTTGACGCCGAACTCTTTCTGGAAGTTCGGGACCGTGTCCTCCGCGATGTAGTCCGACCAGTTGTACAGGTGAAGCTCCTTCTCCATCGGGCCCAGGTCGGCCATGGCAGCGTCGGCCGCGGTGCTGTCCCCGGCAGCGCCGGCACTCCCCCCCTTGCCCTTACAGGCGCTCACCAGCAGCCCTACCGAACTCATGCTCAGCCCCAGGGCCAGAGCACGAGTCACGAACTCACGCCGCGAAACTCCGCCGCGCTCGAGCTGCTCTATCAGCCGTTCGACCTCCTGACGCTTACTCACAGGACCGCCTCCTCGGGGTTGGAGTCATGTTGTACCGGTCGAGCCTCAGCTCAGCCAGTCGCGGGTTCGGTAATATCCCCCCACGAAAGGCAGGAACCAGGGAAAGCCGTTGAAAAAGGGTATCGGTTTAAATCGCTTGCCCCCTAGGTCCGGCACCTCACCGGTCCCAAGGAGAACCTTTCCCATCCGGGTGCCCAGATAGGTGGCCAGTGCCACGCCATGGCCGCAATAGCCCATCGAATAGTGCACCCCATCGAGCCGTCCGGCGTGGGGCAGGTGATCCATGGGGTAGGCCACCTTACCTGACCACGCGTATTCGATGGCGGCGCCCGCGAGCTCGGGGAACACCTCCCGCATGCCGGACGCCAGAATCGCGGCACTCCGCTTGGTGCTCGCCGGCGTGAACGATGCGCGCCCTCCGAAGACCATCCTGCCATCCGGCGAAAGCCGGA
>JBDTUV010000128.1:0-7142 GCA_040007575.1 Gemmatimonadales bacterium | reverse complement strand
TCGACAGCGACTACCGGGGCGAGCTGATGGTCGCACTGGTGAATCTTGGCTCCGAGGTGTTTCAGGTGACCAAGGGCATGCGCATTGCCCAGATGATCGTCGCGCGGGTAGAGCGAGTGACGTTCCACCCGGTCGAGGAGCTGCCCCCTACTTCACGAGGCACAGGTGGATTCGGAAGTAGCGGCACGTAATGCGGACAGGACCCGCTACCAGTCGGTAAAGCGCCCGAGTACCTTCTCAACCTATGTGCCTTTCGGTTCCTCGATGAAATTTCCCGGTTTGAACCTGATGTCCTGGCTGCCCGCCAATGAAATTGCGGTGGACCTCGGTACGGCCAATACCCTCATCTACGTAAAGGGCGAGGGGATCGTGCTCAACGAGCCCTCGGTGGTCGCGATCGAGAAGGCAACGGGCAAGATCAAGGGCATCGGGCTCGAAGCCAAGCGGATGCTGGGCCGCACACCGGACGGGATCCTGGCGGTGCGGCCGCTGAAGGATGGGGTCATCGCGGACTTCGACGTCACCGAGAAGATGCTCCGCTACTTCCTCAAGACCATCATCGACAAACACGTATTCCGGGTCAAGCCAAAAGTGATCGTCTGCGTACCCTCGGGAATCACCGAAGTCGAGCGCCGTGCGGTGCGCGACTCGGCGGAGACCGCCGGGGCCAAGCAGGTGCTCATGGTCGCCGAGCCGATGGCTGCCGCCATTGGCGTGGGCCTGCCGGTTGAGACTCCCACCGGGAACATGGTCATCGATATCGGTGGGGGTACGACCGAGATTGCAGTCATCGCCCTGTCCGGTATCGTCTCCGACACGTCGATCCGGACGGGAGGCGACGAGCTCGACCAGGCCATCGTCCAGTTCATGCGCAAGAACTACAATCTTCTGGTTGGAGAGCCCACCGCCGAAGCCATCAAGATCAAGATCGGCTCCGCCGCCCCGACCGGCGATGAGCGTGAGATGGAAGTGAAGGGGCGGGACCTCGTATCCGGAATCCCGAAAACCGTGCGGGTGCACTCGACCGAGATTCGGGAAGCGGTCCAGGAGCCCATTCAGCAGATCGTGGATGCGGTTCGGCGCGCGCTCGAGATCACACCGCCGGAGCTTGCCAGCGATATCGTCGACCGCGGAATCGTCATGACCGGCGGCGGCGCGTTGATCCGGGGACTGGACCTGCTCCTCGCCCAGGAAACCGGACTTCCCATCCACGTCGACGAGGATCCGCTGACCTGCGTCGTTCGCGGTACCGGCCGGATACTCGACGACTTCGAGAAATACCGCAGCGTTTTGTCCTCCTGAGCATGATCAGCACGTCAGATCGTCACTACTCGCGCCGGGACACAGTGCTTTTTCTTCTGTGTCTCGGCCTCTCGCTGTTTGGGCTCTTCTCGCCCGAAACCTTCGGGCGCAGCGTGGCCGGTACGCTCCGCGAGACCGTGCTTTCCCCGCTGGTCTGGCTTCAGACCCGGGCCGAAGAGGGACGGACCAGCCGGGTGCGCTTCCGCCAGGTAACCTCCGAACGGGATTCAACCGCCTATCTCTCGCAATTTCTTCCGTCCATCCGGGCCGAGAACGAACGACTGCGGCAGCTGCTGCGGCTCAGCCGTAGACTTAACACCGGCTACGTTCCGGCCGAGGTGCTGCACCAGCCCCAGGCCATGGACGGACGGACGCTGCTCTTGAGCGCAGGGTCGCGGCAGGGTGTGGCGCTGTTCAATCCGGTCGTGGCGCCTGAGGGATTGATCGGCATGGTGTCGAGCGTCTCCGGGAAGAGCAGTGTGGCCATGTCCTGGGCGCATCCGGAGTTCCGCGTCAGCGCCTTTACCGTAAGCGGCAACGCGTTCGGGGTCGTGGCCCCCTCCAACGAAGGCCGGAACGGGGAAGGGGCTCTCGAGTTCCGCGGCGTGCCCTACCGGGACTCGGTGCCGCTCGGCACCCTGGTGCTCTCCTCCGGCCTGGGTGGAGTGTTTCCGAAGGGAATTCCGGTGGGAACCGTGATCGGAACTGTACGGGAAGAGGCCGGCTGGGAGCGGGTGTACCGGTTGCGTCCCGCTGCCAACCCGGCATCCGCGGCTCACGTTCTCGTGCTGGTGGGAACGCCGCTGATGCGCGACCTTGCCGGAGCATTCCCCAGCGACTCACTGCTGGAGGCGGTGCGGCGGGATTCGATCGACCGCCTGCGGCGGGTCGACTCGGTGGTTCAGGCCACCAGAGCCGCCAGATCTGCCCGGCGTGATTCGCTGCAGCGTACTTCCCCCATCCAGGGCGGCACTCCGACTTCCCCGGTCCAGGCTCCTCCGGCGACCTCCCCCATGGGCGGCACGTCGAGCGGCCCCGCACCGGTGGTAAGGGACTCGGCCCGATGAGCGCCAACCGCGTAAGCCGGGTTCAACTGCTGCTGGTGATGACCCTGCTCGTGGTGCTCCAGTTCTACGTGCGCCCCCGTCTGTGGGAGGCGCGGATCAGTCCTGACTTCCTGCTCATCGCGCTGATGCTCTTTGCCATGCGTAGCAGCCCCGGTCTGGCGGCTCTGGCGGGTTTCGCCGTGGGGCTCATCGCAGACACGCTCACGCCGGCCCGGTTTGGCGCTGCAGCCCTGGCACACACCCTGGTCGGATACCTGGCATCGTGGGGCCGCGCCGTGTTCTTCGCCGACAACATACTCGTCAACGCCGGATTCGTGGCTGTAGGCCTGTGGCTGCGAGACTTCATCGTGCTGATGGCAAGCGGAACCGACCACCGCCAGATGTTCACCGAGCTGATCTTTTACAGCCCGCTGCAGGCACTGACAACTGCCGGCTTCGCTCTCATCGTGTTGATCACCTTTCGCAGCATGTTCTCCGTGCGGCTCGACGCGTGAACGGCTTCGATTCGTACCGGCTCCGGGCGCGTGCCGATATCGCGCGGATGATCCTCATCGTCGCCTTTTTGGTGCTCTGCGGCGCCTTCTTCCGGACCCAGGTGATCCAGCACAGCAAGTTTCAGCTCAAGGCTGAGACCAATCGCCTGAGGCCGATCCCGTTGACTCCGCCCCGGGGATCAATCCTCGACTGGCATGGCCGGGTGATCGCCGAGAACGTACCCGGCTACTCGGTCAAGCTGCTTGCTCCTTCGGCTGACTCATTGAGGGCGGCGATCGCTCAGGTGCGGCGCTTCGTGCCGGTCGACAGCACGCAGGTGACCGACATCGTCGAGCGCTTTATGCGCGCCCGCTATCAACCGGCCCTGATTTTCGGCGACGCTTCGTTCGAAGTCATCGCCAAGCTCGAGGAGCATCGCTCGGTGCTACCGGGACTGGTGATTCAGGCGGAGCCCAAGCGCACCTATCCCGCGGGTAGGTCGGTCGGACACCTCGCCGGCTACGTCTCCGAGGTCACCGAGGCTGACCTCGGCGCCGACCGGTATCCCGGGGCCGTGCTTGGCTCCATCGTGGGGAAAGCAGGGCTGGAGCGGGAGTACGACGACACGCTGCGGGGGAACGAAGGGGTCCGTTACATCGAGGTGAACGCCCGTGGCCGCCTGGTCCGGGAGGGCGCCGCTTCGGCTTCGCCGCCACCGACGCCAGGCAATCCCATCACCACCACGATCGACCTCGATCTGCAGCGCTTCATAGACAGCATCTGGCCGGCCGGAGTGCGCGGGGCGATGGTGGCTTTGACGCCCAAGGGTGAGGTCCGGGCACTCTACTCCGCGCCAACGTTCGATCCCAACCACTTTGTCGGCGGGATCACTTCCGCCGAATGGCGGAAGCTGAACAACGACCCCGCCAGACCCTTACTCAACCGGGTAATGCAGGCGCGCTATCCTCCGGCCTCGCCCTTCAAGCTCGCGATCGCGGCCATGGCGCTCAAACGCGGTTTGATCAAGCTTAGCAGCCGAATGCCGGAGCCCTGCCGCGGCGGCATGCGCCTGGGCAACCGGGTGTTTCGTTGTTGGAAAAAGGAGGGCCACGGCAGCCTTGATCTGATCGGGGCGGTGGCTGCGAGCTGCGACGTCTACTTCTATCAGCTCGGGCTGCAGCTCGGTCTCGACGCCATCATTCAGGATGGCGTATTCATGGGATTTCGGGACAAGAGCGGGATCGATCTGGAAGACGAGCTGAGCCCGATCTGGCCCTCCTCCCAGGCGTATTTCGACCGGCTGTATGGACCGCGCCACTGGAGCCCCCCGGGCACTACCCTGAACTTCTCGATCGGCCAGGGTGAGAACACCCAGACGCTGATCAATATGGTCAAATTCTACCAAGGCCTGGCGGGCCCGGGCGTGGCGTTCACTCCCTACATCGTGCGGCCCGGCTCGAACAAAGGCAGATCGCTGGGGCTCACCACCAAAGAGCTCGAAGGGCTGCGCAACGCACTCATTGCGGTGGTGGAGCGAGGCACCGCCTCGGCGAGCCGCCGTACCGATCTCGCCGTGGCAGGCAAGACGGGAACCGCGCAGAATCCACATGGGGATGACCATGGTTGGTTCATCGGCTTTGCGCCTGCCGACAAGCCGGAGCTGGTGGTAGGTGGAATCATGGAGTTCGCCGAGCACGGCACCACGGTCGCGCCGTATGTCGTCCGGACCCTGCGACGCTACATCCTCGGCCCCGAGGCTGTAAGCCCTGTCAAGCTTGGCGTGCTGCTCGACGAGTCGCTCACGGCGAGGGATACCGCACCTCGACCGCTGGAGCTGGATCCCGATTCCGCGGCCGCACGCGCGGAGGCGGATTCCGTACGACGCGCCCAGGGCAACCAGTGAGAGGCCCCGCCATCGATCGGAACTTGGTCATGGTGAGTCTGGCGCTCATGTTGTTTGGCCTGGCGACGCTCTATTCGGCAGGACAAACGGATGTGCCTACCCGGGCTGCCGGCGTGTGGCACCGGCAGGTTGTCTGGTTCGGCGTGGGGATCGTGACATGCTGGGTCGTCTACAACGTCTCACTTCGGGTACTCGAGTGGGTGGCCCCGGCGCTCTACGCCTTCAGCATCCTGCTGCTGGGGATCGTGCTGGTGGTCGGCACCGGCGCCGGGACAGCCGAGAGCAGTCACAGCTGGCTCTCGATCGGCGGTCATCAGATCGGGCAGCCTTCCGAGCTGGCCAAGCTGGCCACCGTGCTGATGCTGGCGCGGTTTCTCTCCGGCCGAAAGGAGGCTCCCCGCTCGCTCCGGGATCTGATCGGCCCCGCGCTGATCGTCGGTGTGCCTTTCCTCATGGTCCTCAAGCAACCCGATCTCGGCAGCGCGCTCGTGTTCGTGGGGATCTTCTTCGCCATGCTGTTCTGGTCCGGGGTGCGGCCCCGCCTCCTATTCCTGATGGCCACACCGGGGATCAGCTTGTTCCTGGCATTCAATACACTGGCCTGGAGCGCGTGGATCATCGTGTTCGTCCTGATCCTCATAGCATGGCGGCCGTATGTGTGGGACTGGACCATGTTCCTGGCGGCCAACGTCGCGATGGGCGCCATCGCCATGCCGCTCTGGACCCGGCTGGCCCCGTACCAGCAGAACCGGCTGCTCACGTTCCTGAATCCTGAGGTCGATCCGCGGGCGGCCGGATACCATGCCATTCAATCACGAGTGGCCATCGGATCCGGCGGGTGGTTCGGGACCGGATATACGCAGGGTCCGCAGAAGCGATTGGCCTTCCTGCCGGAGCAGCATACCGACTTCGTGTTCTCAGTAGTGGGCGAGGAGCTGGGCTTTCTCGGTGTTCTCGTGGCGCTGGGACTCTTCCTGATGCTCTTCCTCGTTCTGCTTCGGATCGCCCGCCGGGCAACCGACCCGTTCAGCAGCCTGGCCGTCTTCGGCATCGTCGGTCTGTTCTTCACCCACGTTTTCGAGAACGTCGGGATGACGGTCAACCTCATGCCGATCACCGGTATCCCGCTTCCGCTCTTTTCCTATGGCGGCTCCTTCTTCATCATTTGCTCGCTCTGCCTGGGGGTGGCTCTGAGGGTGGCATATGACTCGAGGTCGTCCGGCTATCTCGATGCCTGACAATAGTTTAGGGGCAGGGGTCTGGCGCGGAAGCCGGGGAATCATGAGATTCCATGACTTCGAATCCCGGAACTGGCACCCTCTCCCCTCGACACCACCTGTATCTTATGGCAGTGATGGCCTGGTTTAAGAAGGAACGCAAACCACGCACTTCTCAGCGCGAGCGGCTGGAGATTCCGGCCGACGCGTGGGAGAAGTGCGACAAGTGTGGCCATATCGATATCAGGGAAAAATTCGAGAAGGCGTTGAACGTCTGCCCCGAGTGCGGCTGGCACCGGCGGATTGGCGCCGAAGACTATATCGCGATTTTGACCGATCCCGGCACGTGGCGTGAGCTGTACGGCGGTCTCCGCTCGGTCGATCCGCTGGAGTTTGAGAGCTACGCCGCCAGGCTCGAAGTGGCCCGGCAGAAGGGTGGGGAGGCCGACGCGGTGTACACTGGTACTGCCAAGATCGACGGGCTGCTGTTCAACCTCGCGGTCATGAACTTTGCCTTCATGGGCGGCTCGATGGGATCGGTGGTGGGTGAGAAGATCGCCCGGCTGGCGCGGCGCTCGGTCGAAAAGAAAATCCCGCTCGTCATCGTATCGACCTCTGGCGGGGCCCGCATGCAGGAAGGCGTTCTCTCCCTGATGCAGATGGCCAAGACGTCGGCGGTCATCGCCCAGCTCAACCGCGACTGCATCCCTTACATCTCCATCCTGACCGACCCCACCACCGGTGGCGTTTCCGCGTCCTTTGCCATGCAGGGCGACGTGGTGCTCGCGGAGCCGGGTGCCGTGATTGGCTTCGCGGGACAGCGGGTGATCAAGCAGACCATCGGCCAGGATCTTCCGGACGGATTTCAGACCGCCGAATTTCTGCTGGAGCACGGCCAGGTTGATGATGTGGTGCCGCGCGCCTCGCTCCGGGATACGACCGCCCGACTTGTGCGCCACATGCAGGGACAGCGTCCCCACGTCGAGATGGCCGAGTTGAGTTGAGGTCGAGCGGATCGCCGCTCTCAACGCCCCACCCACGGCCTCATCGGGTGGGGCGTTGTCGTTTCGAGGCTTTGCGGCCGGACATCAGATGACCACCAGCATTCCCTCTCGAGCCCGGATGTCGCTGACCTACGCTCAGGCCCTGGACTTCCTCTTCCCCCGGACTACCACCATC
>JBDTUV010000127.1:0-7162 GCA_040007575.1 Gemmatimonadales bacterium | reverse complement strand
CGACGTCGCCTACAACATCGAGTATGGCGCCGAGATCAGCGACCAGAGCTCGCTCAACCTGCTGTACCTGCTGGGCTACTCGGGGCAGGGGCAGTTCCGGATCTTCGGCCCTTCCAACGAGAAGTATCGCGTCCGGGGTGGCAACGATCAGATCGTGAGCCGGCTGGCCCAGGCCATGGACGGGCAGATCGAGACCGACGCCGCGCTGTCTGCGATCGTGCGCAACTCTGATGGCCGCTACACGCTCACCTTCGGCACCGGTCGCGCCAAGCGCAGCGTCACCGCGGAGCAGGTGGTGCTCGCCCTGCCTTTCTCCAAGCTCCGCGAGGTGGACTACAGCAAGGCGGGGTTCGTCGAGCCGAAGACCTTGGCTATCAAGGAAATGCCTATCGGCGCCAACGCCAAGGTTCACCTGCAATTCACCAACCGGCACTGGCGCACCCTGGGCAACAACGGCGACAGCTATGCCGATACCGGGTACCAGGACACATGGGAGGTGAGCCGGGCCCAGGCCGGCGCCGCGGGCCTTTTGGTGAATTACACCGGCGGTGACACGACTCGAAGCCAGAACGGCCTGAGCGCCGAGCTGGCTGCCCAGCGCTTTCTGGCCCAGGTCGAGCCGGTGCTCCCGGGTTTAGGCAAGAAGTGGAACGGCAAGGCCACGATTGACTACTGGCCCAGCAACCCGTGGACGCGGGGCGCTTACTCCTACTGGCGGGTGGGGCAGTACACCCGCTTCGCCGGCTCGGAGTATCTCCGCTCGAACAACTGCCACTTCTGCGGGGAGCATACCTCGATCGACTCGCAGGGATATCTCAACGGCGCGGTCGAAACCGCACAACGCGCGGCGGCCGATATACTGGCGGACCTTAAAGTGAGAGGGAACGAGAGGTAGGCAGGCGAACGGGCGGTCCGCACATGGATAGGTGGTCCCTTCGACCCGAGGTCAAATCGTGGTCAGACGAAAGCCGAAGTCCCGCTCTGGAAAGCGGCGCGGTCCTTCCGCACGCGAGCTCGCCGAGCAGGCCGATCGCATTCTGGAGGATGCACTTCAGCGGCAGCACGAGTACCAGCGCCTCGGGATAATGAGCGCGACGATCCCGCGGGCCGAGCTGCTACGCAAGTTGAGCGGGAAGACCGCACACTCGCCGTTCCTCACCCAGATCAGCTGGAGCCACGCCGTCCGGGGCTCGACTTTCCTGGTGAACTTTGGCCTGATGAACCCAGACCCCTTCCCCTACGACGAGACCAATCTCGGGATCTGTTACTGCTGGGCCGATGCCGGTGGCTTGTCCGATCCCGGCATGACCCTGCTGCGAGCCGACCCATCCGTCAGAATCAGGCAGGTGCCGATCGGAACCCTCAACGGGGCGCCGATGCCGTACTATCTCGCCAGCACCCACGACATTCCCGCGACCTTTCGCCTCGGCCCGGCCGACCTGAACTACTTCCTCTACCAACCCGACCCATTCGGCCCCGCGGTGCTGTTGTCGCGGGGAACGTTGCGATTGGTGGTAACGTAGGAGCGGCTATGGGCTATGGGCTATGGACTTTCACGCTCCTTCTCCTGGGCGCCGCGGCCTGCCGCTCGGCGGACACCTCCGGCCGTAACCGACCAGAGATCTCCCCCGCTACGGCAGTTCTCTTGCTGCAGGGGGGCACGCTAATAAATCCGGGCGCAGCGCCGCTGCCTCACGCCAACATCGTCATTCAGAATGGCCGGATTACCTGTGCCGGAACGGCTACTTCCTGTCCCCGTCCGGCCGGCGCGAAGCTGGTAGACGTGGCTGGTAGCTACGTGGGCCCCGGGCTGGTGGATGCCCACGTCCACTACTCCCAGACCGGCTGGGTAGACGGGCGGCCGGACGCCATCAACCTGCGGGCGCAGTATCCCTATGATTCCGTCGTCAGCGCTCTGGCGGCCCACCCCGACCGCTTCCATCGCGCATACCTGTGCAGCGGTGTAACCACCGTGTTCGACGTCGGCGGGTTTCCCTGGACGTTGGACATGGCGCGAAGGAGCAAGGCAGCCTCCGACGCACCTCGGGTGGTTGCCACCGGACCGTTGCTGTCGACGATCAAGATAGATCCCGACATGATGGGAGCCTTCGTCTTCATGAAGGACGAGGAGACCGTAAGAGCGGCCGTGCGTGCCCACCACTGGAGCGGGGCGGAGGCCATAAAGGTCTGGTACATCCACGTACCGGATTCCCTGCAGCGCCACGCCAAGGCGATGCTGATGGCCGCCGCTGATGAGACCCGTAAGGTTGGCTTGCGTCTCGTGGTGCACGCCACCGAGCCGTCCAGCGCCCGCGAGGCCGTGGAAGCGGGGGCTGCCGTGTTGGTGCATGAGGTAGACGCCGACACGGTGAGCTCCGCCCTCGTGGCCACCATCAAACAGGCCGGCACGATCGTGATTCCCACTGTCTCGGTTTACGCCGGTTACGCGGATGTATCGCTCGGGCAGTCCCCCGCCGCTCGCTATCCCCTCGACTGCGTGGACCCGGCCACGCGCCGGAAGCTCGAGACGATCCTCTCCGACAGTCTGAGGGCCCTGGGCAAGGCCTTCTGGACCAGCCCCGATGCCGCACGGCTCACCTCCAACGTCGGGGCAAATCTTCAGCGGATGTACGCAGCCGGCATTCCGATCGCCATGGGAACCGACGCGGGCAATCCGGGTACGGCCCACGGTCCGAGCGTTTACGCCGAGATGGAGGCTATTCAGCAGGCGGGTATGCCGGCCAGCGCGGTGTTTGCTTCGGCGACAATCATCGCCGCCAGAGCCCTGGCCCTGGAGAAGGAGATCGGCACGGTGGAGGCCGGTAAACGGGCCGATCTCGTCGTATTCGGCGCCGATCCTACCGCAGATACCCGCAACGCGAGACAGGTCAGGTTTGTTGTCCGGAACGGAGTCCTTCGAAGCCACGATGAGCTGATCCCCCGCTAGCCCCGAGGAGAAAAGATGGCCGTGCAGCCGCGCATCATCACGGTTCGGCGCCGTGAGCGTCTGTTCTACATCGGAATGGCCCTCGTCATTCTCGTCACGGTATTCGCCGGGTTCTCCCGCAGCTACTTCCTCAAGGCGCGGTTCGGCACCCCGCCGCTTTCCACCCTGCTGCACGTGCACGGGCTGGTCTTCACCTCCTGGATCCTGCTCTTCCTGGCCCAGACCACTCTCGTCGCGGCTCGCCGCACGGACATCCACCGGCACCGGGGTAAGACGGGAGTCGGGACGGGCAATCCGAGGTCGTGCATATGCTGGGTAAGAGGCAACCTTCAAGCGAGATCTGACATCTTAGCCTTATACCCAGCATCCCAGGAGGTGTGCTACGAGACTTGAGCAATATCCCACCTGCCCCGGCGTCTTGGAGGCGGCCCCTCCACGGCGCCGGAGCTTCTCTCAGCGGTGCGTTGGGTGCTACCTGACCCCTACCGACCGGCTTGTCGGGTCCCCCAATTCTACGGTCCTTTCGGGCTCGAGCCGAGTCGCCCACCACAGCCTGGCATCGTCTCGCGTCCACGCTGACCCTGGCTGACAGTCGGCGAGGAGGTCGGCCAGCTCCGATGCGCTGGACGGCCGGTCGCCCGGGCGCTTGGACAGGCACGCGAGGACGATCTTCTCGAGGGCGTCCGGGATCGGGTAAGCGCTGTAGCGCGACGGCGGCTCCGGTGGCGTCTGAATGTGATGAGCGATCATCTGCATGGGACTCTGAGCCTCGAAGAGCTGCCGCCCGGTCAGCATCCAGTACGCGACGCAGCCGCAGGAGTAGAGGTCGGTGCGGCTGTCCACCGGCTCACCCAGCGCCGTCTCCGGCGCGATATAGCCGGTACCGGCCGCCGCCAGTCACTCACGACCTGCAAGCTCTGGTTCCGAGGTTATTATGGGACACTGAGTCGTGCCACCAATCCATTCAAGCTGCCGGCACGTATAAATGACGGATGACCAACGGCGGGCACCTCTCCGCCCCACTGGGCACTCCACCTCAGGCCCAGCACGCGTGCATGAAGACCAGGATCGCGTTCTCCTCCGTCGCATGGCCGATGGGGACGAATCGGCGCTGGCCGCGCTATACGACGGCTGGGCCGAGCGCATCCATACACTAGCCTTCTGGATTCTGAAGGATCCGGACGAGGCCGAGGACGTCGTGGAGGAGACCTTCTGGCAGGCGTGGCGCATGGCCAGCCGGTACGACAGCCAGCGCGGCGCCGGCTCTACCTGGCTGATAATGATCGCCCGCAGTCGTGCCCTCGACCGGCTCCGAGCCCGCCGGCGGTGGGAAGACTGGAGCGCCACAACGGGGAATGCGGGAATGCTGCTGGAGAAGACCGCGGTCAGTGCGGAGATACCGGATGCGCACTCGGAGCGGATGGAGCGCCAGGCGGCACTGGCCGGGGCGCTCGACGGACTGCCTCCCGAGCAGCGCCAGGTGGTTGAACTAGCGTTCTTCGACGGGCTGTCGCACTCCGAGATCGCAGATCAAATAGCCCAGCCGCTGGGCACGGTGAAGACCCGCATCAGGCTGGCGATGCAGAAGCTTCGGCAACGGTTGGGATTCCTGCGTGAGGAGAGCCCATGAATCAGGGGCTGGAACATGAAGAGCTACAGGACATGCTGCCGGCAGCCGCGCTGGAGATCCTCGAGGAGGCCGAGCTCCAGCGGGTGCTGGCGCACGCCCGGGCCTGCGCCGAATGCGCGCGGCTGCTGGAGGAATACGGGCAGGTGACCGCCGGGCTTTCGCTCCAGTTGCCGCAGGCCGGGCAACTCGACTCGGGCCGGAGTGCCGTCCTGCGTGCGCGGCTCCTGGCCAAGGCACGGGGAGACCGACGTGGGGTGCTCCCGGGGCCCCACCAGGCTACCACCCTGATATACCGGTGGAGCGGATGGATGGTTGCGGCGGGCCTCACGAGCGTGCTGCTGGTGCACCACTCCATACATCGGCCGCTGGACTACGGCTGGCTGGCAACCGGCGCCCTCCTGGCAATCCTCATCGCGGTCGGCATCTACGCCCACGTTCAACGAGCCCGGGCGGCGGCACTTCGAGACCGGGTAGCGGCCCTCGAGCGGCGTACACCAAATAGCTAGCTGGCGGACCGCCGGCCGGTACGCGTACGCGAAAGCCCGCCGGCATCCCGGCGGGCTTTCGCCATCTGAACCAGTCGATCCGCTAGACGATGAAGGGAGCGACGATGGCCTGGACCGCTGCCTTCGTCAGCGGCTCGTCGAACGCCTCAGCTGCCGTTGGGCTCGTGGCCGCTCCGTTGGCGGCCTCTTCGCCGTTGTAGATCGCTTGCAGCTCCGGAATTTCGACCTCATTTCCCGTGATCCAGCCCTTCCGCCCACGGAGCCGGCGTACCTCCGACGCATGTCGGGCTTCGACCGAATGGATGCGAAGGGCAGTGGTGAGGATCGTGTTGTCCGACATGAGCGCCGCGGCCTGACCCTTATAGGCCCGCACACCGGTGTCCTCGAACCCCTGGGAGAGCGCCTGGAACGTGGCGTAGACGTTGAACGGATCGAACATGCCGCCGGCGGTGAAGTCGAACGTCGGCTTCGGGTCGGCATTAGCGCCCAGTACGCCTTCCAGCAGGGCCACGTGTTTCGTCTCGTGCTTGCTGATCTGCGCGAAGATCGGCAGATCCCCCGCGGGAATCAGCCCGCTGGTGGCCACGCCGGTCGTATAGAACGTGTCTTCCAGGTACTCCAGGGTCAACGCGAACTTCAGCGCATCGATGATCCCCTGAGGCAGGCCGCCCTGGGCGAAGGCGCGCTTCGCCATGAGCCCAAATGCCACCGGCATCGAGGCGATGGCGAGAGCTCCGGCCATCTTCCCGGTACGCGATACTGCCGCTCGGCGCGACTCGACCCGATTCATCAGCTCGGGATCCAGGCTGCCGAAAATGGTGTCTTTCATCGTTCTGGCTCCTCAGCTGGTCGGCAGACCAGACGCGTTGATGGTGGTCGTGACGTAGGTGTCGGCCGCGGTCAGAACCTGGGCGGGAGTCCGCTCGGGAAACTCCAGCCCGGTCGTTGGATCGACCACGTCGTCACCGGCAAACGAGCCGTTAGCGCTTGACCTCGGCACCAGGAGGTCCCGGATCGCGGCGGCGTGGCGGGCCTCGACCGATACAATCTTGCCTGCGATAAGGAGGTAGTCGGCGCTGGTGAGGAGCTGGCCGGCGCCGTTGTAGGCCGACACCCCAAGATCCTCGAAGGCTTTCGCCGCGCCGAGGACGCTGGCGCGATCGCCGAAGTTGATGGTGGTGAAGTCCACCGTGAGATCCGCGATCGCAGCGGTGCCCAGCGCGGCCTTCAGAAAGTCGCGGTGGATGACCTCATGATTCTTGATATCGGTGAGAAGTGCCTGCTCATCGGCGCTCGCGCCGGCATAGAAGCTCGCCACGACCTGGGTATAAAAGGCGGCTTCGAGCTGCTCCAGGGCATAGGCGTAGTTGAGGATGCCGGTATCTCCCGTCCCGAGATTGACCTCACCGTCACCAGGAGGGCCGCTGCTGTCATCGCTGCAACCAAGAGCCACCACGCCGAGCGTGAGGCCCGCCCATTGAACGAACGTCCTGCGCCCCGTGGTGCGTGCGAGGTTGTCCAGAAAGCGGAGCTCACCATTCTTCTCTGGTAACTTCGTGTCCATGTGCCGACTCCTTGCCGTCATTGAAGTGTTCGCCGATCGTTCATGGTTTTCGACCTGTTCACCAACATTATGAGGCTACGAACCACGCCCGTCTGGATCTCCTGCCGCGCCGAGCTACTGCTGCGAGGCGGTCGTCTGACGGCCGAACCCCTTTTTCAAACCGTCCGCTGCCTGCTGCTGGGCCTGCTTGGCTTCGTCCACTACGGCACCCATGCCGAAGAACTCATGGGTCACGCCGTCATAGTTCTTGTAATCCACCGCGGCACCCGCATCCTTCAGCCGGTCGGCCAGGTCCTTTCCCTCGGAACGGAGGGGGTCGATCTGGGCGGTGATCACGGTGGTCGCCGGTAACCCCTGAAGATCGGCGTGCACCAGATCGATCATGGGGTTCTTTCCGTCGGCCGGGGTCCGCAGGTACTTCTCGAAGAACCACTGCATGGCCGGTTTGCTGAGCGGCTTGGCGGTGGCGTTCTCCTGGTACGACGGCGTGTTGACGTCGTATCCGGCGATGGGAT
>JBDTUV010000126.1:0-7212 GCA_040007575.1 Gemmatimonadales bacterium | reverse complement strand
TTGAAGCGCCTGAGCGGAACCGCGCTGGTCCTGAGCCAGGTCGACGGGCTCACGGCCGAGCTCAGTCTGGTGGCGATCGCGGGAGTCCTGTGGACCTGGCAACGGGACCGGTCACTCGCCGTTTTTCTTGCGGCCCTGGTGGTGGTACCTACCGTTTTTCTGGTGGCCCTGTCCTACGGAACCGCGGTGTCGACGGCCTATCTCTTCCCCACCGCCCCGATGATCTTCGTCGCGGCGGCGCTGTTCCTGGATCGGCTCACCCGCCTGCAGGTGGAGCCCTGGACCCGGTGGCTGCTGACCGCCACCGTGATGGCCGTGCTGCTGGCATCGAACATTCCCGGGCTCTGGTCGCAATACCGGGATGGTGGCCGGCCCGACCTCCGCGCCGCGGCTGTGTACCTGAAGGGGCAACTGGGGCCCGATGACGGCATCGTTGCGGACCAGAGCAGGACGTTGAAGCACTACCTGCCCGACGCCAGAATCGCTCCGCTGCGGCGACGCCCGGAAAAGGTTCAGGCATCCATGGACACGGTGCGGGCAGCAGGCAACGGGAAACTCTGGATCGTGGTGCAGGCATCGCTGCGGGCGGGCTTCAAGAACCACAAGCTGGGGCTGGGTCCGATCGCGGACTGGGTCTACGGTACCTGCCAACTGCGCCACACGGTCGAGCAGCCCCGTCTGGATTTCAGGAACAACGGGTTGCAGATCTTCGAATGTCCGGTGGGTGGCCCGCGGCCGCGGGCGGGGTCAGCGCCGGTCTCAGGCACCGGGGGAGTGAATGCTCATGATCCGCTCCGCAACCGCCTGTGCCGTGGCCTGGAGCTGCTCGGGATGCTCGCCCTGAACCCGCATCAGGGCGATGGCCTCCTGCCGCTCGAGTCGGTCCAGAAGCGCCTGCAGGCCGGCGAAAGTGGCCGTCGCTCGAGTCAGCGACCCGGCGGATTCACTCGTGGCCAGGTCGCGCTCGAGACGGCTGTCGCCCCCGGGACGTTGGTGCAATCGCCGGCGTAGAGTATCCGGACTGGTCTCGACCACGATCACCAGTATCCGAGGAGGCAGCGCCGTCAGGACTGCAGAGTCAATCTCCCGACCAGCAACAGCTTCATCTCGCGCCGCGTAACCCACCGACCAAAGCCCCTGGAAGATTCCCTGGTCCAGCAGGTGCACCCCAGGACGCCGCGTCAGTCCGCGAATGAGCCCAACCAGGAAAAACCAGTTCAGAGCCACGCGGCCAGTATCGGCCAGGCTGCGCTGTCCCGTGCGGCCGAAGATGCGCAGCCAGCGCGCACTGGTCAGGGGGGCGGCCGCCGCGGCTCCGATCCCGTATCCGGCCTTCGTGAGGGTGCGCGATGCCAGGCTGATTTGATTGAGCCGGTCCGTCGGCTCAGAGACAACCAACCCCTGGGCCTGGAGCAGGACCGCGACCTGGCGCGACAGCGCGGACTTGCCCGCGCCGGGAAGGCCGACGAACTCCACGACCAGTCCGGCAGCGCCTCCCGTCCTCACCGGGGTTGTTACGACCGGGAAGCCCGGGGCAGGAGTCGGATCGGCATCAGACCGCCCCTGGAATGGGCCTGCGCCGGGGTGTGCTGCGGGAGAGCCGCGGCTCGGGCGGCACTGGGGCACGCGCAAATGCCCCCGCGACCGCAGACGCATTGAGCAGACCGAACACGAGCCAAGTGGCCTTCTTTGCCTCCCAGGCCCGAGGTGTCAGTCCCACCAGCAGCGTAAGCCAGAGGATGATCAGGAGTTTCCGCTCAGCCGGAGGAGCCATGCGAGCGTGTTGGAATGAGACCGCCAGGAGCACCAGAAACAGCACCAGGCCTACCAAGCCGAGCTCCACTACCACCGAGACGTAAGCGTTGTGGGCCGAATGATCGCCGCTTAGCTCCGCCCGCACGGCGTGGGAATAGGTCCCGGCACCAGCACCGATGAACATGTACTGTGGGAGGACCTCCATTCCGGCCCGCCAGATCTCCGTTCTGTCGTTCAGGGTCCCCTGGGTGAGCTCGGTCTGTGTGGTCATGAGCCGCTCCAGTGTGCGGGTGGGAGCATAGGTCAGCGCGAGCGCCACACCCACCGCCAGAATCGCGACGGTCAACACCTTGATTCGCAGATTAATTTGCTGGAGCGTCCAGGGCACGAGGCACAATGTCAGGCCTGAGAGGATCAGGCCGCTGCGCGAGCCGGTGAGCGAAATGGTGAAGAGCCCAGCCGGGATGTAGAGCCGGTTGATCCAGCGCAGCAATACGCTTCGGTAGGTAATGCTCAAGTGCCAAGCCATCGGCAAGGCCAGCACCAGGAGAAATCCCATGTCGTTGGGGTTGAAATTTTCGCTGGCCGCGAAACGGGTTCCTGCCACCCGGCCGATCCCGGCGCGAAACATTCCATAGGTCTGGTAGCACGTCACCCAGGCACCGAAGACATAGGCCTGCATCAATGCCGCCCGTCGAGTCGCCGTGGAGGAGGCCTCCCAGATGAGCCACAGCAACGCGGCGAGCTGGAGGTTGATCCACACCCGGGTCGCCGTTTCCTCGCGGTCGATGGTCCAGTAGATACTGGCACAGCTGTAGAGCAGGAAGACCAGCGCGAGCCAGTGGAACGGCCCCGGCTTCCGCAGGCGTCCTCGCACCAGGATGACACAGAGGGTGATGCCGACCGCAATCATTCCCAGCAACCGGGTGATCGTCCCGACTCCCGGAAGAATCAGCACGTTCTCCCAGGGAATCGCAAAGACGACCATCCACACCGCGACGAAGCCTATCGCCGGCATCTACCTTACCCTGCATCTGGTTGGGGGATGACTGGCAGCCAGCAGGCCCAGCGTCTCCAGCGCTGCCCGGATGTCCGGTCGGGAGAAGTACGCACGATCTTCACGGTCGTATTTCCAGAGAATGAGTGCGCACGCCCCCGGCTCCCGAAGCATGACCGAGCCATAGTGCATCACTTCCTCCGCCGACATGGCGGAGTAATTGAGCTTGGTGCCCTCCATACCGCTCGAGCGGTCACCGCCGTCGAGCACGTTCAACCCCACGACCAGGCCGAGACCGAGCTCCTTGGCCACCTCGGCATGGCTGCGGGCATAGTCCTCGACCTTCCCCTTGCGCGTGGTGTACTGGGCCCACGCCGCGTCGAGGTAGACCCATCGAAAGGGAGCCTTCTTGAGAAAGAGAGGATCAGCCCGGATTATGGTGGTCAACTCCGGCCAAAGCTGCTTGCTGTACGCGGCCATGGCCTCGATATCGACATAGGGGACCGCTTGCCCGTTCCACTTGCCCCGGGAATAGGGCTCGTCCATCAGATAGTTTCCGGCGAGGGTGCCGTCGGAAATGAAAGGCTCCAGACCAAGATCCCGGAAGCGGTCGATTCGCTGCTTCCAAAGCTCCAGGCTGAACGACCCATCGGGATTCTGAATGTGCCGGCGGCCGACGAACATGTTGAGGTAAATCTTGACCCCCGCCCTGCGCGCGGCCTCGAGGATTGGAATAGCGTCAGCCGGGTTCGACACACTCCTGAGGGCGGAAGTGAATGGGGGGGCAAACTCCGTCTCGGGAAGATGATACAGACCGAAGGGTATGCCGAGCTGATGCCCGGGCGAGGAATCGGAAGCCGCGAGGCGTGAGGAATCGGAGGCCGCAACGCGCGAGGAATCGGAGGCCGCAACGCGCGAGAAATCGGAAGCCGCAACGCGCGAGAAATCGGAAGCCTCCATACGCTGGTAGGTGCCGCTTTCGTACGCGGCGCTTTCGGGCAAGGTCAGGGACATCACCAGCGTGCTCGAATCCTGGCTCGGTGTCGGCGCGGGCCGGTCCGCAGAAAAGGCGAGCATCGCCCCGACCACCAGACCGGCGGTCAGCCCGCCGGGGAGCCGGCTGGGATCGAGCCATGATCCGGTTATCAGGTGCATGGGTCCTCAGTACCTCCACTTTGCGTCTTGCTCGGCCGAGCACTCTCGTCACCGGGCCGGAGGGTCGGCCCGCACGGTCCGTGCCGGAGTGAGCTCGGCCGGTCGTTAGACTTCATATCGCGCTCCACACAATCCACTTGACCTCACGGAGCACCTCCTCGAGGGGTCGGTCCGCGTCCACGTCCACTACCTTTGCCCCCGCCCCGAACGTCATTGAGCGGACTGCCTGGACCCTGCGGGCGACTTCCTCGACCGTCATTTCGGGCTTCCGGGCAACCGCAACCGCCGGAGATACATTCAACCGGATGACCAGGTCGGGTGGATAACGGTTTGCCCACTCGTACGCCCTGGCTTCGCGGCTCGCGACCCAACGGGCGATCCTTCCCGGCGATTGTCGCAGATCGGAGAGCAACGGTCCGTCGTTGAAGCCCAGCACCTGAGTCTGGGGGAAACGGTCCGCCAGCACCAGCATACCCAGACTGCGCGCCCTCCACGCCGATTGCAGTCGGCGGCCCTTCTCCCGGGCCAGGCTCAATCCCCAAAGGAGGCGTCCCAGGCCGGCTGCGCCCTTCTTCACCGGGCGAGCCGAAGCCGGCCCCGACGCGACGCGCGGTCCCTGACGCGGGCCCCGCAGGAGCCGTACGTACAACCGGCGAGCCAGGCGAAGCGGCAGACGTAGCAGCGATGCGGGGCCATCGCCACTACCGAAGTATACGCGGTAGACGTCGATCTTCGACGCGTAGGTGCGACTCACCTCGCCTACCAGGGTGGACTTTCCCGACCCATCCGAGCCGAGAAACGCAACCACTAGGCCGCCGCTCGGAATCGTGCGCCGCAGCGGCCGCGGTGATCGGAGCAGCCTTCGATTGACTCCGGCTATGGTCCACGCGACTCCGCGGAGCGTCTGCAGGGCAAAAGCCGTGGCGCGTCCGTAGTAGCGGAAGCGGTCGAGCTCGCCCCGTGCGGCGCGGCGGAAACGGAGCAGCGCCGACGTGGTCAACGGACCATCGATCAGCTCGGCCAGAGGCCGTTCCACCTGCGCTCCAAGCAGTTGGCTGCCAAGTTCCAGCACCGTCGCACGCTCAATCCGGCTGCTCAGCCACTCATACTCGGCCACCAAGCCCCCCCGAATGTAGCGGCGGCCAAACGCCTGGAGCGCGAGATCGCTGACCCGTAATTTCACGGCGGCGCGCACCAGCAAGGTGAGCAGCTCCAGATTCGGGTCCACCAGGAAGAGCTGGTGTTCCGGGTCCCACACCCGGCTCTCCAGGAACTGATTCTCCCAGGGCAACCGAAGTCCCTTCAAGTGCCGCTCGCCCGCGACCAGACGGTAGTGGGTATGGCAATGGAGGAGCGTCCCGGTGGCACGATCCAGCGCGATGTAGTCCTCGATGGCCGGATAGCCCATTCCTATGGTGGCAGCAAACCGCTTGAACCCGGTTCGGGCGAGGATCTCCTGAGCCAGCCCCGCCTGGGCGCGGTCGATCAGGATGTCCAGGTCGGTTTCACCGGCCAGGCCCGCCAGGACGTGCTCGCTGCTCTTCCAATGGCAGTAGCGAACTCCTTCCGCGCGGAAGGCCTCGAGCAAGGCGCGGGATACGGCGAGCGGAATCATCGACCGTCCCCCTGCCCGGCCGTGAGCGCCTCGTAGACCCGGGTGTAAGACCGGTGCATTCGCTCGAGCGACAGATGATCCTCCATGGTCTTGCGGTTCCGCGCACCGAGCTGCGCCAGGGTCTGGGTTCCGTCGGCGGCCCACCGCTGCAATTCCGCGGCCCAGCTTCCGACCTCGAGTGGAAGCACCCGGGCGCCGTCTCCCACTTCGGCAATCTCCCGGTGGGGGGCGATGTCGGAGAGAAGCACCGGACGACGCAGCGCCATGGCCTCCAGCACCGCGATGGGCAGCCCTTCCCACAACGAGCCGGACACGAACACGTCGGCCGCGAGCAGCTCGCGATACACGTCTTCCCGGGGAATGACACCGGTAAAGCGAATCCGGCTCGCGAGGCCCCGTTGCTGCGCCCACTCGAGAACCTGGGGGCGAAGCGGACCATCGCCGACCAGGGTCAGTGTCATGGCTTCCGGAAGCTGCGCCATCAGGTCGATGAGAAAGCGGTGGTTCTTCTGCTCGACGAAGCGGCCGACGTTCACCAGCTGCAAACCGGTCGATGGACTCCGGACCCCAGGCGCAGGTACCTGGGGGAGTGCGCGAAGCATGGCGTCCACCCGGTCGAGGTCGACACCGTTGGGGACCGCCTGCACCGGGATGCGTTTCCATCGCCGTACCCAGGCCGGGTAGGCCCGTTCGGCCGATCGGCTGACGAACGTCACCGAGGCAGCGAGAAGATAATTGGCCGTACTGAGGACACGATTCGGCCAGCTGTACTTGTCGTAAGCGTTGTGAACGGTAAACAGCACCGGAACCCGAGTCGGAAGCGCGGCACGAATGAGGTGGAAGATGAGGCCGGACTTGGGCTGGTGCAGGTGAACGACCACGCGAGTGCCATCCCGCCCGAGCGAGTCCAAGGTCTCTCGGCAGAGTCGCCGGAGCCGGCTCACGCTTCCCCCTGTGGCCAGGAGGGTGATGTTCCGTGCGGCCGCCTCCGGTACCGCGCTCCGAAGCCGCTCGTGGTCGATGCCACCCCAGGAGATCACCACGTGTCGCTCCCCCGGAACATGCCCCGCACGGTACACCACGAACTCGTTGAACGGCATGCTGGTGGGTCCGACATCGTTGACGATGGTAAGGATCACCCGGCGCACCGGCTCGGTCATCGGACGGGATTCGGTCGAGCTAATCAACTTTCCCTCCACGAAGTACCTCCAGGTATCCACTGACGGCGGCGCTCCGGGTGAAGCGTTCCACGGCCTCGAATGGGACCGCGGTACGAGGCTGTTCCAAGGTGGCCAGGATTGCCTCTGCCATCGCGGGCGGGTCACCGACCGGAACCAGCCGGCCATAGCGGCCACCCTGAAGGACCTCTCGAGGTCCGCTCTCGCAATCAGTGGCCACTACCGGGGCTCCGCAGGCCACCGCCTGGATCAGAGCGCCCGGCATCCCTTCCCACGCCGACGAGAGGACGAATACGCCGGCGCGCGCCATGTATGCGAACGGATTCGAAGCGAAGCCCGGCAGTAATGCCTGGTCGGCCAGTCCGAGCTCGGCGATGAGCGCCTCCAGGCCGGCGCGCTCCGGGCCGTCGCCAAGGATCACCAGGCGGGCCACACGCTGACACCGCACCCGATCGAAGGCTCGAATGAGGGTAGCGTAGTCTTTCTGCTTGCTGAGCCTGCCGACGCCCAGG
>JBDTUV010000125.1:0-7261 GCA_040007575.1 Gemmatimonadales bacterium | reverse complement strand
GGCTTTGAAGCGGGTCTCGTCCAACCTGGTGGCGGTCTACATCTACCTGCAGCCGTTGTTTGCCGCGGCGGTCGCCCCTCTGGTGCTCGAGGGAGAGCACCTCACGGCCCGGGCTGCCGTGGCCGGGCTGGCCATCTTTTCCGGGCTGGCTCTGGTCATTCTGGCCGAGCTTCGGCAGCAGCGTCAGATCCCGGTGGAGGCGGTGGGCGAATGAGCCCGCCTACCGGTCCAATGTGCACCTGGGGGCGGGCTGCGCGTCTTGAATGAATGAGGAGCCTTCGAAACCATAGGACCCGAGAGCGCGTACCTTGACTATGCCGGAGACTCTCCCGATCAACTCCATGCCTTCAGTCTTCTCGCCCCTGGCCAAGGCTCTGCTCGACGGCTTCAGCGAGGGCGTCGTCGTCTTTGATGCCGACGGTCGCCTGCTCTACACCAACCAGCCCGCCCGGGAGGCCTTGGCCGGGATGGATCTGTTCGAAGGTGCTCCGGATCTCCAGCCGCGCCTGGCGGCGCTTGGGGGCCGGTTGAGCCCGCTCCGGGTTGGGGGGCTCGAGCTGGGTGAGGCCATGTTCATCCCTGGCGTCTCCGGGGCGACCACGCTGGCGGCCCGGGAAAAAGACGCTATCGTCAAGACGCTGGACGCGCACGGTTGGAAGCTTGCCGAAACGGCCCGATCCCTGGGCATCAGCCGCACCACCCTTTGGCGCCGGCTCAAGGCGTATGGGCTTCATCGAGACGGCCGGAGTAAATGGGCGCAAACCTCCTAATTGTCGTTGCCACTGTAGCCCTCCAAACCCCCCAGCAAGACACCACAGCAGATAGCAGCAGCGCCCACGGAATCGCCTTCGAACGCCTCTCCGATCTCCTCCAGTACAACCGGGTACAGGGTCTATCGCTCGGCGCGGGGTACCGGATGCGTCTTCCCGGCACCCAGGCCGCCAACGCCTACGGGACGCTGCGATACGGGTTCAGCGATGACAGAGTCACTGCCAGGCTAACGGTGATCGGGAGTGTGGCGGGCGGCCGGCTCGGGCTGAGCGGCTATCATGACATCGCCGATCTCGACCCGTTCTCGCCCGGCCGCAACGTGGGTAACACCGTCGACGGCCTCTTCGCAGGCCACGACAACGGAGACTATGCGCTTGCCCAGGGTGGATCGGCCAGCTTCGAGATGCCGATCCGCGCGGGTATGGAGCTGATTCTCATCGGCCGAATCGAACGGCTGACCAGCGTCCGCCGGGTTGCCAGGTCGGCAGTAAACGACTTCCTGGGAGGAACCGGCCTCTTCCCCCCGAACCCGCCGGTTGATGAGGGCACATTTGCCGGCGGCTCCGCCCGACTCCGCGGCGTCGGTACCATGCTCTGGAGGCTCACCGCCGATATGCGGGGCGGAGATGGCCCGACGACAGCGAGGCTGTATGGAGAAGTCGGCCGCAGCATCGGCTCGGGCCTGGGTATGACCCTGAGGCTGAAGGGGGGTGTGGGGACAGAGCCGGCTATGCCGCAGACTCTCTTTCGTCTCGGCGGGATCGGCACCGTGCGGGGATTCGAGTACGGCACGCTCAGGGCGCCGGCGTTTTGGGCGGCGCAGGTCGATATCACCCCCTTTGGGTCGAGGGTACGGCCGGTGATCTTTCTGGACGCAGGCCAGGCTGCGCGGATTTCTGGGCTGTTCTCCAGCTCGGCCCTCATGGGTGGTGGAGTCGGGCTCTCGCTGTTCCGCGGTCTCATCCGAATCGATCTCAGTCGTCCCATCTCTCCCGATCAGCCGGGCAAGGTGCGACTTGATCTCGTGATCCAGGGGGCCAGGTGAGGAGATCCAGGTTGGGAGGCGTTTTGGTACTGTCGCTCATGGCGGCCTGTGGCAAGCCGATAACGCAGCGATCCCTGGTTGGACGGTTGGAGGCCCGATGGAGGGGAGCAGAATCCGGCCAGATTTTCGCGTCCGCGGCAGCCGAGTGGTGCGAGGACCGCCGGATGCTGGAGATCCGGGCAGTTCAAGGCGACACCGGGCTCGCCCTGGCGGTGTACGCGGTGGACACCATCGTATCTGACAGCTACCCGGTGCTCGAGCCGTCCCGGGCCGATTCGTCGCACCCGTCCGCGAGCGTGGCCCTCAGACTATTCGGCCAAACGTCCATCAAGGGATATCAGGCGGATAGCGGAACGGTAATCCTGGAGCGCTCCGGCTCGGGACCGATTTCGGGCAGGGTGATCGCCAGGGCCCGCTCAGTGGTGAACGGCGACCAGATTAGGCTGAACGGCAAGTTCCAGGGCGTTGCCGTGACGCCGCAGGAGCGCGGGTGCATCCGTGAGCTGCCTCGCACGGAAGCTGCAGAGCAGCTCGATGAAGAGGTAGATTGAGGCATGGAGAATACCTACTTCCGTAAGGGTTTTGGCCTCAAGAGCGAGATCGCCGGCCGGCTCACCGCGGATTATCACAGCGGCGTGGTCGAGGCTCTGCGGGCCAGTAACTACCGGCTCGAGGTAGGTCCATTGACCTTCCGGCTGGCGCGCGAATTCGGCTTCTGCTACGGCGTCGATCGTGCAGTCGAGTATGCCTATGAGACCCGCACCAAGTTTCCCGGCCGCCGGATCTTCCTGGTGGGTGAGATCATCCACAACCCCCACGTGAATCAGAAGCTGCGAGACATGGGCATCACGATTCTGGCCCACCGGGAGGATGGAGAGTTCGATTTCTCCGGTGTCACCCCGGATGATGTCGTGATCATGCCGGCTTTTGGGGTAACCATCCGTGACTTCGAGCGCCTCCGCGCCGTCGGCTGCGTTCTGGTGGATACCACCTGTGGGTCCGTCCTAAACGTCTGGAAGCGGGTCGAGAATTACGCCCGGGACGGGTTCACCGCGATCATCCACGGGAAGCACTACCACGAGGAGACCAAGGCCACCGCAAGCCAGGTCATGAAGCATCCTGAGGGTCGGTATTTGGTGGTGTTCGATATGGCGGAAGCGCGGATGATCTGCGACTTCATTGAAGGCAAGGGCAGCGTCGCTGCGCTGGAGGCAACGTTTCGTCACGCGGTTTCACCCGGATTCGACTTCCACCGGGACCTCACCCGGGTAGGGCTGGCCAACCAGACTACCATGCTCTCGGGAGAGTCGCTCGCCATTGCTGATGAGGTGCGGAAAAGCATGATCCGCCGCCACGGCCCGGAGGCGGCCGGCGAGCACTTCAGATCGTTCGACACCATCTGCTCCGCCACCCAGGAGCGCCAGGACGCGGTAATGGCGCTGCTCCAGGAGCCGCCCGATGTCATGGTAGTGGTCGGTGGCTATAACTCGAGTAACACCTGCCACCTTGCCGCCCTGGTGCACCAGCACGGCGTCACCGCCTATCACATCGAGGATGCCGATGCCGTGGACGTGGACACCGGCACCATCCGCCACCAGCCGATCGGCACCAAGACCGAGGTGGTTGCCGCTGGATGGCTGGGCAGCTCCAAGGTCATTGGGATCACGGCCGGCGCCTCGACACCAAACAACAAAGTGGGGGAGACGATCGCGCGAATCAGCGCGGTAGCCGGAGTGGAGATCGAACTGCGTGAACAGTGAACAGTGAACAGTGAACGGGCACAGCCTCTCCCATTCACCGTTTACCGTTCACCGTTTACGCTTTTTCTATGGCCCTCATCGATCTGAGTCACACCATCGAGCACGGGATGACGACTTATCCCGGCCTCCCCGGCCCGATCATCTGTGATTACCTCAGCCGGGAAGCCTCTCGCGCTCACTACGGCCCCGGCGTTGAATTTCAGATTGGCAAGATCGAGATGGTGGCCAACACGGGTACCTATCTCGACTCTCCGTTTCACCGCTATGCCGACGGGAAAAACCTGGCTCAGCTTCCCCTCGAATCGCTCGCCGACCTGGAAGCGGTGGTGGTGCGCAGCCCCATGGATAGCGGTCGCGCCATCACCCGCAAGGCATTCGAGGGCGTCGAGGTCGAGGGCAAGGCAGTGCTGGTCGAGACCGGCTGGGACGTTCACTGGAGGACGGAGCGTTACCTGACGGGGCATCCGTTCTTGACGGCCGATGCCGCAGAGCATCTGGCGAGCCGAGGCGTTACGCTGGTGGGTATTGATTCGCTCAATATCGACGACACGGCGGATACGGGCCGGCCGGTGCATTCTACTCTGCTCGGCGCCGGGGTGCCGATTGTGGAACACATGTGCAATCTCGGCCGCCTTCCTGAGCGTGACTTCAAATTCTTCGCGGTGCCCGCCAAGGTCGCTGGATTCGGCAGCTGGCCAGTGCGAGCCTTTGGACATGTCCTTCCGTCAAACGACCGTCTCGGGCTTTCCCGCCGTCGCCCTTCGCTCGGCTGAGCTGGAAGTCGTCGCCATCCCGAGCCTCGGGATGAAGCTCACCAATCTCCGGCGCCTCAACGGCCGGGAGTGGCTCTGGCGCAGCCATCAGATTCCTCTGGCAGCGCCGCAACCAGGCTCCTCCTACGTGGAGACCGCGGACAGCGGAGGCTGGGACGAGTGCTTCCCAACCGTCGGGCCATGTCCGGTTCCAGGCGCACCGGCTGGTACGCCTCCGCTGCCCGACCACGGCGAGCTGTGGAGTGCAACATGGATCAGCTCGGTCTACGATAGCGGCGACGGATCAACGCTCGCCGGTTCAGCCAAGGGAACCGTCTTTCCCTACGAGTTTCACCGGCAGATCACGCTGGATCCGCAGGAGCCGGTGCTGCGGTTCCAATATCTGCTACGCCACACAGGCGACCAGCCATTTCCCTGGATCTGGTCCTCTCATCCACTTCTGAATGTCCAACCGGGATCTACGCTCACGTTGCCCGGCGTGAGCCAGGTGAAGCTCGCAACGGTTCGTGGACGGGAAGACATTCACGAAGACGACGTAGTGAGCTGGCCGGGTGCCATCGGCGGAGAAGCAGACCGGTTCACCTTTCCGAAGAACGGCGGCTGGGCGATCAAGGCGTTTGCAGACCTGGGCTCGGACGGACGGATGACTCTGACGGACCCAAGGAAAGGCGAACGACTCGAGTTCGTGGTACGACGGGAGGAGGTCCCTCAGGTAGGAGTGTGGATCAACTGTCAGGGCTGGGCACCTCCGGGGCGCCAGCCCTACTACAACCTGGCACTCGAGCCGTGTATCGGGCGCTCCGGACCGGCTCGATCTGGCGGTGAGCGAGTGGCACACTGCGCAGACGCTCCATCCGGGAGAAGAACGCGCATGGTCAATCGAGGTTCGCCTGCCCGAGCCCGGCCCTCATGGGCTGGCCTAAATTCCACCGAGCAGTTCCGCAACCGCCGCTATCGTCAGCGGCGCGCTTCCCTCGGCTCGATTGTTGACCAGCAGATAGGCCGGGATCCTCGTCCTCACCGCCGCTTCCACCAGGCGCACCAGATCTCTCCGCAGCTTCGGGTTGGGCTCGCGAATCCGATCATAGGGCGCAAACACATCGACGGCTTCATTGTAGGTCCGCCCAGGCCGAAGCAGCGCGCGGGCCACGATAAACGGGCCGGAGATCGAGCCGGGTAGGTCGAGCTGATGGCCGATGGGCGGCATGCGGGTCCACGAGCTGAATACATGCGCCACGCCGTGCTCCCGGAGGACCGCGAAGTACATGGGCGTGAGGAACTCCTCGTTCCGGATCTCAACCGCGAACTGTCCCTCCCGCGGTAACGCCGAAAAGAACTCGTCCAGCCTGCTGGCAAATCTCTCGGCATCGATGCCGCTCGATTTGGCGAGGGTCTGGAACTCGAAGATGAACGGCCCGGTGTGGTCGGCGAAGTGTCGTTGGTAGGGCTGGTAGATCTCCTCCATGAAGAGGTCGGCATTCAGGAAATCCGGGTTGACCTTGCCCGCGCGTCCTGGGTCCTGCGCCTTGGTAAAGGTATGGACGGTGAGCTGACTCCAGACCTTACTCACGAAAGGGAAGCCGGGCGGAGAGTGCCCGGCATAGCTTCTGAGCACGGCTTCGGTCGGCGGTCCGTAATACGACGAATCGATGCCCACCGTTCGGAAGAGCGGAAAAGCGGCATACTCCTCGAGCATCCTTGCGGCAGCGCCCTTGGGTCCGTAGTCCCGGTGATAGACCAGGCCGCGCCAGCCCGGGTAATTCCACGTCGATGTACCGAAACGCACCAAGGGTGGAATCCGGCTTGCCAACCGCTCGAATCCGGGAAGGTCCAGGATGCCGGTTGCTGCGTCGGTCATCGGGCTATGGTTCGGGAACGATCCTGGACACCCGACCTCCGGCATCGAGGATGTACAACTCGCCGGCTGCGTCCTCTCCGAAGCTGGTGATCGATCCGCCGGGACTCAGGGTCGGCCAGGTGGTTTCCTCGGCTACTACTCCGCCCGTGTAGCGGAAGCTCCTTACCCATCCTTGACAGAAGTCGGCGTAGAAATAGTGGCCTTGAAGGGCAGGTATAGCGCTACCTCGATAGACGTAGCCTCCCGTTATCGAGCAGCCCTGGCTGTGGTCGTATTCCAGGACGGGCAGCGTCAATCCGGCCTGATCGCAGCCCGTACCACTAAAACAATCAGCCCCTTCCATGATGTTCCAGCCGTAGTTCAGACCTTTGCCGCCGCCCTCGACCGCGGGGGAGACATCGACCTCCTCGGCCTGGCTCTGGCCCACATCTGCAATGTACAGGTCGCCATTTGCCCGATCAAAGCTGAACCGCCAGGGATTGCGTAGCCCGTAGCTCCACACTTCCGTGCGGGCACCGGGCTGTGCCACGAAGGGATTGTCCGAAGGTACGGTGTAGGGGTCTCCGGCTCGGACATCGATCCGGAGAATGGAGCCGAGCAGATCGGAGAGGTCCTGGCCTCGGTTCCCGGGATCTCCACCGGAACCGCCGTCACCCAGACCAAGATAGAGGAAGCCATCGGGTCCGAACGTCACCTGGCCGCCGTTGTGGTTGGGGAACGGCTGGCTGGCGGTCAGAATGACCTGCTCGCTTGTGGGGTCGGCCAGATCAGGGTCGGCGGAGACACGAAAACGAGAGAGAGCGGTGTTACCGGCCAGGTCGGTGTAGTGCACGACGAACATTCCGGTAGTCGAATAATCCGGATAGAAGGCAAGGCCGAGCAAGCCCTGTTCGCTCCCGGACGAGACCTGGGCGCTCAGATCCAGGAAGGGATCGGGCAGGAGAATTCCGTCCTTGACGATTCGTATTCCCCCGGTCTTTTCGACGACGAAGAGGCGAAGCAGATCGCCGGCAGGGGCAGTGAGATACAAGGGAAAATTCAAACCCGAGGCCAC
>JBDTUV010000124.1:0-7318 GCA_040007575.1 Gemmatimonadales bacterium | reverse complement strand
TTCCTCCCCCCGTGATATGTGCCAGACCGTGCAGGCGGTCGAGCACCGGTACGACGCTCCGGTAGTAGGTCCGGTGAACGGCCAGCAGCGCCTGAGCGACGGTCTGGCCAGTGTCCCCCAGCTGGTCCCCCAGATCCAGACCCATCTGTTGGAAGACGATTCGCCGGGCCAGGGTGTAGCCGTTGGTGTGCAAGCCGGTGGAAGCGTAGCCCAGCAGTACATCTCCCGGCGTGATCGCGTCACCGTGGAGCGCACGATCTTCCTCCACCACGCCAATGATGGTGCCGGCCAGATCGTACGTCCCAGGCTGGTACAAGCCCGGCATCTGCGCCGTCTCACCGCCGGCGAGGGCCATTTCATGGGCCCGGCACCCGCGCGCGATACCCTCTACGATCTGCGCGATCTGCTCCACCCCGAGCCCTGCGCCCGCGATGTAATCCATGAACGCAATCGGCGTGGCGCCGTGCACCAGGATGTCGTTCACGCTGTGGTTGACCAGGTCCTCGCCAACCGTATCGAAGCGTTCCGCCTGTAACGCAACGAGCACCTTGGTGCCCACCCCGTCGGTGCTCAGGACCAGCGTGGGCCGCCGCATGCCGGCGGGGAGGCGCACCATTCCGCCGAATGCACCCACCCTGCCGGTGGAGAGAGCGGTGCGAGTGCCTGCCACCAACTCGCCGATCCGGGCCTTGGCCGCCTCCGCCGTCTCGAGATCTACGCCGGCTGCCGCATACTTACTGGGTGCATCAGCAGCCTTCTTCACGCAAGCGCCTGGGCCATCGGGACGTGTGTCAGGTCCTGGAAGGTGCGAACGCGGCTTTCGACGTCGGCCAGGGTGACATGGTCAAAACCCCGGATACCGAACTGCTCCACGGCATACGATCCCATCGCCGCTCCGTACACCATCGCGCGGCGCAGGTTGTCCTCCGTGACTTCTCCGGTGCGCGCCAGATAAGCCATGAACCCGCCGGCGAAGGCGTCCCCGGCGCCGGTGGGGTCGAAGACGGTCTCCAGCGGATAAGCGGGCACATAGAACGTCCGCTTCGCCTCGATCAGCAACGCCCCATGCTCCCCCTGCTTGATGACCACGCGCTTGGGCCCGTGCGCCAGAATCCAACGCCCGGCGCGGTGGATGTTCCAGTCGCCGCTCAGCTCACGGGCCTCACCGTCGTTCACCATGAGCACGTCCACCCGGTTCAGGAGCCGGAGCAGCTGGGCCTTCTTGCTCTGAATCCAGTAGTTCATGGTGTCGCACACTACCAGCTCGGGCCGCTGGACCTGTTCCAGTACACCGAGCTGAAGCTCGGGATCGATGTTCCCCAGGAACAGGAACCGTGACGACCTGAATGACGCCGGGAGCTTGGGCTGAAAGTCGGCGAAAACGCCGAGTCGGGTTTCCAGCGTCTCGCGGCTCTGGAGATCATATGAGTATTTCCCCTTCCAGCGAAAGCTTTCTCCTTGCGCCCGTTCCACGCCGGACCAATCGATGCCTCTGGAGGCCAGGCGCTCCAGCTCGGCGTAGGGATAGTCCTGCCCCACCACACCGACCACCTGCACCGGATGCAGGATAGAGCCGGCCACGCTGAAATAGACCGCGGAGCCACCCAGGGCGTCTGCCGTCTCACCGAAGGGAGTGAAGATGGAGTCGAGGGCTACGCTTCCGACCACCAGCAACGACATCAGGTCACATCCTGTCAGGGGCAGAAATGCCGAGCAACCCGAGCGCGTTGGCCAGGACGATTCGCGCGGCTCGCGCGAGCAGGAGCCGCGCGTGCTCCGTTGCCTCGCCCTCCGGGGCGCCTACGGCCCGGGTGTGGTGATACCAGCCGTGTACCACGGCGGCCAGCTCGTGCAGGTACGTCGTGATCCGATGCGGCTCCCGCTCGCGCGCCGCACCCTCCGCGACGTCGGGAAATGCGGCCAGCTTCTTCAGAAGCTCGATGTCCTGCGGCGCCGGGAGCGCTCCCACGTCGAGATCTCCGCCAAGTGTGTCGGGATCCCGGTCGGCGGTGCGGAAGATCCCGCTGAGGCGGGCGTGCGCCATCTGCACGTAGAAGACGGGATTCTTGTCGGTCTGTTCCCGGGCAAGGTCCACATCGAAAATGAGCTGCGAGTCGCCCTTCCGCATGAGAAAGAAGTAGCGCACCGCGTCGATCCCCACGTCGTCGATGAGCTCCCGAACGGTCACGTAGCTGCCCGCGCGCTTGGAGATCTTGACCTCCTCGCCACCCTTCATCACCGTGACCATCTGGTGCAGCACGTATTCGGGATAATCGGGGGGAACCCCCATGCCGAGCGCTTGCAGGCCGGCGCGCACCCGCGTGACCGTGCTGTGGTGATCGGCTCCCTGAACGTTGATGGCCCGCCGGAAACCGCGCTCCCACTTGGTGACATGATACGCTACGTCGGGCACGAAGTAGGTGAAAGTGCCGTCAGACTTCCGCATCACCCGGTCCTTGTCGTCGCCGTACGCCGTGGTGCGGAGCCACAGCGCGCCTTCGTTTTCGTAGGTCTGGCCCCGGGCGCTCAGCGCACCGACCACGGCGTCTACCTTGCCTGCCGAGTAGAGCGAGGATTCCAGAAAGTAGACATCGAACACCACGCCCAGGGCCTTGAGATCCCGGTCTTGTTCCTTCCGCAGCTCGCGCACCGCCACGCGGCGGACATCCTCGGCCCGCTCGGCGCGGGAGTCGTCGGGGAACTCCCGAATGTAGGTGGCGGCGACCTCCTTGATGTACTCACCGTGGTAGCCGCCTTCCGGAATGGACACCCGCTCGCCATGCGCTTCACGTACCCGTGCCTGCACACTCTCGCCCAGATTGGCGATCTGGACGCCGGCGTCATTGTAGTAGAACTCGCGAACCACCTTGTGACCGGTCCACTGGAGCAACGCTGCGATGGCGTCGCCCAGTCCAGCCTGCCGCCCGTGACCCACATGCAGCGGTCCGGTGGGATTGGCGGAGACGAACTCCACGTTGACCTCGAGCCCCCTGCCCAGGTCGCTCCGGCCGTAGCCGGCACCCTCGGAGAGGATGCGGCGATGCACGCCCGCGAGCTGGTCGCCGGCTAACCAGAAGTTGATGAAGCCGGGGCCCGCGATCTCCGTCTTCGCGACCAGATCAGGAGAGAGCTGAAGTTCCTGAAGTACGCGCTCGGCGGTCTTGCGGGGGTTGGTACGCTCCCGACGCGCGAGCACCATGGCGAGGTTGGTGGCCAGGTCGCCGTGGCCCGCGTCCCGTGGCCGCTCCAACACGAACTCGATTCCGTCGGCGCCGAGCCGCGAGGCCACCCGCGACAACTCGGCGCGAAGGGTTTCGCTCACTCGGAAGCGGCCTTCCCGTGACCTTTGCTGGGCGGATGCTTGCCTGACTTAGTCTCTGATTTGGTGGCGGGCTTCGCGTCTGACTTCGAGGCGTCGGATTTGGACTCGGTCGCCGGCTTGGCCTCTTTGGATCCTCCGCTGTCGGACTTCTCCGTCGGATCCTTCCGCGGGCCCTTGCCGTCCTTACCGTAGTCCGTGATGTAAAAGCCACTGCCCTTGAATACCAGCCCTGCCCCACCAGAGATCTGGCGCGTCGCGCCTTTCCCGCACACCGGGCACTTGGCGCGGGGCTTCTCGCTCATCTTCTGAAAAAGCTCGAACTCATGCCCTCCAGGGCACTGATACTCATAGGTCGGCATGGTCGCCCATTTGGGTTAAACGAAATCAGCTTCTAAACTTACCGAGCCGTGGGGGAGCGTACAAGCACGGATTGGCTTCAGCGAGAGTTTACCACGAAGGACACGAAGGTTCCGTCAGCCTAACACGATTCGGTGAAGCCCTAAGCGAAGTCTTTCGACATTGAAATTGATGAGCAAACCCAAGTTGAGCCTCATAAGTTTCAGGTACGTCATCAGTTGGGCATGATGAATGGGGAGGACCTTGGAGATAGCCTTTACTTCCACGATGACCAACCCGCCAACTATCAAGTCCACGCGGTAGCCACACTCAACTGCCATGCCTCGATACCGGAGTAGGAGCGGCACGTGGCAATCAAACTCGATGCCACGGAAAGCAAGCTCTCAACAGATGCAGGCTTCATAGGCAGACTCGAGGAGTCCGGGACCCAACTGCCTATGCACTTCGATCGCAGCGCCGACGATGTCGTAAGAGAGGCAATCAGCCGAAGCCTTCGTGTCCTTCGTGGTGAACATGGGCATGACAGTGCTGGATGTGCCTGCACTAAGGCCAATCAAACCTGCGCTACTAAGACCCGCACTACGCCGGACGATAGACGCCCCAAACCTCTCGAAGGGTGTCGCTGATTTCGCCGAGAGTCGAACGGGCCCGGACCGCGTCGATGATTGGGGGCATGAGGGGATCCGAGCCGCCGGCCGCATTGCGGACCTTCGTCAACGCCGCAGCCACCGCTTTGCCGTCACGTTCGCGTTTCACCTGAGCCAGGCGGGCACGTTGCTCACCCTCCAGAGCGGAGAAATCGGGAGCCTGGATCGAAAGCGGTGCGGAGTCATCGGCATAGCGGTTGACCCCTACCACCACCCGTTCCCCGGATTCCTGGGCCTTCTGGAGCTCGTATGCGCTCCGGGCAATGGCCTCCTGGAAGAAGCCGCGCTCGATCGCCCGGGCCGCTCCACCCAGTCCGTCGACCACGACCAACAGTTCCCTGGCACCTGCCTCGATCGAATCGGTGAGCGCCTCGACGTAGTAACTGCCCGCGAGCGGATCGACCACCTCGGACACGCCGGACTCGAACCCCAAAATCTGTTGGGTTCGCAGTGCCAGTGTCGCCGACTCCGAAGTGGGCAGGGAGAGGGCCTCGTCAAATCCGTTGGTATGGAGAGATTGCGTGCCGCCAAGCACCGCCGCGAGCGCCTGCACTGTCACCCGCACGACGTTGTTCAGCGGTTGCTGCGCCTGGAGCGTGACACCACCGGTCTGGGTGTGAAACCGCATCCGCGCGGTCGCGTCGCCGGCGCCGAACCGCTCGCGCACCACCCGGGCCCACAGCCTTCGCGCCGCCCGAAACTTGGCGGCCTCCTCGAGGAGGTTGTTGTGGCTGGCGAAGAAGAATGAGAGCCGGGGTCCGAATCTGTCGATACTCAGGCCGGCATTGACCGCGACTCTGACATACTCGAGCGCATTGGCGAGCGTAAACCCGACCTCCTGCACCGCGGTGGCGCCGGCCTCCCGCATGTGATAACCGCTGATGGAGATCGGGTTGAAGCTCATCCCTTCGTCTGCCACGAAGCGGAAGATGTCCGCCACTAGTCTCAGCGACGGCGCAGCCGGATAGATGTACGTGCCGCGCGCGATGTACTCCTTGAGCACGTCGTTCTGGACGGTCCCGCTGAGCTGGTTCCGCGGCACCTGCTGCTCCTCACCGGCCACGACATACATGGCAAGGAGGATGGCAGCGGTTGCATTGATCGTCATCGAAGTGGAAACCCGGTCCAGCGGGATCTCCCGAAACAACGTCTTGAGATCCTCCACCGTATCGATGGCAACCCCCACCCGTCCGACCTCTCCCGCCGCCATGGGATGGTCCGAGTCGTAGCCCATCTGCGTGGGCAGATCGAACGCGGTCGAAAGCCCCACCTGGCCCGCGGCAAGAAGCTGCCGGAACCGCTGGTTCGTCTCCTGGGCCGTTCCGAACCCGGCGTACTGGCGCATGGTCCAGAGCCGGCCGGTGTACATGCTGGGGTAAGGACCACGAGTGAAGGGGAACTCGCCTGGTCGTCCAAGATCGGCAGTCGGGTCGCCGGTCCAGTCCTCAGGTCCGTAGACTGTCTTCACGAGGCCGGTTGCGAAACGGCTCCGCTTGCGCGCTCGGCCACGCGCCGCAGCGTGTCCGCCACGAAGCCCACGTCCTCCCGGGAGCCGATCACCAAGGGCGTGCGCTGGTGCAGCTTTTCAGGCAGGATATCCAGGATCCGGTTGACGCCATCTGTCGCCGATCCCTCCGCCTGCTCGGCCAGGAAGGCCATCGGGCTCGCCTCGTACAGCAGCCGGAGCTTCCCCTGGGGATTCTTGGTGTCTGCCGGGTAGAGGAAAATGCCGCCGGCGACGAGGTTGCGGTGAAAATCTCCCACCAGGGAGCCCATGTAGCGACTGTTCTTCGGCGTTACCCCATCGGGGCCCATTCCGGAGGGCACGTCGCCCTTGAGTCCCCACACCGCCGTCTGCATCCCCTTGTCCCAGCGGCCGAAGTTGCTCTCGTTCACGCTGTAGTACTTGCCGACGCGGGGGGTGGTAATCCGAGGATGGGAGAGAAGAAACTCGCCGATCGTGGGGTCGAGCGTGAAGCCGTGCACCCCCTGCCCTGTGGTATACACCAGCATGGTGCTCGAGCCGTACATGATGTATCCAGCCGCCACTTGCTTGCAGCCCGGTTGGAGCACATCGGCCGATGTGCCTCGCCCCTGCATGCTGATGCGCCGGTAGATGCTGAAGATGGTACCGACTGCGGAATTGACGTCGATGTTGGAGGAGCCGTCCAGGGGATCGAAGAGCACCGCGTACTTGCCGACGGGATACTCGGGAGGAACCGGGATGATGTCCTCGTCTTCCTCCGAGCCCATCACGCAGACTCTTCCGGTGTGCTTCAGGCAGTTCTTCAAGGTCTCATTGGCGAAGATGTCGAGCTTCTGCTGCTCCTCGCCCTGAACGTTCAGGGCACCGGCGGCCCCCAGAATATTGACCAGGCCGGCCCGCCTGATGGAGGCAGCGATAATCTTCGCTGCAAGACAGATGTCGTAGAGGAGATTGGACAACTCTCCCGTAGCCTCGGGATAGCGGTCTTCCTGGTCCAGGATGAAGCGCTCAAGGGTCGTGACGTGTGAATTCAAACGATCTCCTCTAGGTGACTCAGCGTACGTCATACGTGGTCGAGCGACCCTTCGACTGCACCGTCATTTGCATTCCATCAGTCATGACCGCGATGGGCCCATCCCGATCGGTGCGCCATACCTCCACCCGGTGGCGTCGCAAGCGGGCGAGCGTGGGGGACGAGGGGTGACCGTACTTGTTCCGTCCGACCGAGATCACTGCTGCGCTGGGCCGCAACGAGTCGAGCCACTCGTCGCCGGTGCTGCCGCGGCTTCCGTGATGACCCACCTTCAGCAGGTCCACCGCTCGCGTCCGGTTCCGCATCTCGGCCTCTGCCGGAAAGCCGGCATCACCAGCGAAGAGGGCCTGGAAGGCACCGTACTCCACTAGAAGAACGAGCGAGTCTTCGTTGACGTCCTCGCCCCATCCGTGCCAGGCCGGATCGGGGTGCAGAACGGTGAAGGCGACGCCGTCCAGATCGAAGCGCTCATC
>JBDTUV010000123.1:0-7328 GCA_040007575.1 Gemmatimonadales bacterium | reverse complement strand
TGGCAACCCCAGTTCCCGGGTGTTATCTGGCGGGAGTGATTGCAAGCGGGAACGACGCGAACCGGTTGTTCATCGAGAACGCGCGCGGTCATGGCGACCTGATCGTGAAGCATCTGCTGCAACGACGCTCCGGCGCTACCCCGCCTTCAAAATCCGCTGGTCCCACTGTCGGATCATCGCGATGAACGCCTGCGCGATTCCCGGATCGAACTCGACCCCCGAGCGGTCCTGGATGTAGGCCAGGACGCGCCCCGATTCCCAGGCCTCGCGATAGGGGCGGTTGGTCCGTAGCGCGTCATAGACGTCGCAGATGTGGACCAGCATGCTGGCGTACTGGGCCCCTCTGGCGTCCTTCAGGGCAGGGTAGCCGCCTCCATCCAGCATTACGTGGTGCTCGTAGGCCACCACCGCCGCCAGCTCCATCGGCTCCGGACTCGCCAGGAGCATCCGCGCTCCCACGACGGGATGCTCCCGAATGACCACCCGTTCGGCGTCGGTGAGCTTGCCCGGCTTGACCAGGATCTCCCGAGGGATGCAGGTCTTTCCCAGGTCGTGCAGCAGGCCGGCCACGCCGAGGGCACGGACCGTCTCGCGGCCGAGCTCGAGGTACTCCCCCAGCGCCATCGCGAGCACCGACACGTTCATGGAATGGGTGGTGGTGTACTGGTCGAACTCCTTGAGCTGCAGGAGCGGCAGCACCATGGCCTGCTCCGCGTGCATCGCAATGGACAACGACCGCACCACCGCGTCAGCTTCGACCATGGGGATCTTGCCGCCCTTCTGAATCTCGCCATGGACCCAGTCCATGGTGGCCCGCTCTTCGCCTAGCGTGTAGGTCATGGTCGCCACCGGTAGAGCCGGCTCCAGCCGCAGGATCTCGCTTGGGCCCTGGCCTTGCCCCAGGGTCACCTGCCCGTAGCGAATGGGTGATTCGCCCATCTGCCAGATGTCGGTGCTCGACCCCGGGCGCATCCCCAGACGCATCGCCATGTGAGCCAGGAAGCGTCCGAGCTGATCGAGATCGACCGGCCCCAGCACCTCGATCCGCTCGATGCCGGCCTTCACCATTCGGTCGCTCCACTCCCAGTTCTCCAGCTCGTGGACCACCTCGGCTCCAAACACGACCTCACCCGAGAGGAAGGTGAACCCGAGCTTCGGGTCGGGCTGCTGGAGCTCCTGGAGCCGCTCCAGCGCTGCCTCCACGCCCCGAGCGGTGGCGGGGTGGTCGTCTCCGTAGAGGCTCAGCGTCGAGAGCGCCTGAGTGAGCGCGGTGAGGAATCGGACTGGACCGGTCATGTGGTCCGGCCGGCGGCAGCGCGGATTTCCGAGTCGGAATGCTCCCGCGCGTGCGCGAGCACCCCAGAGGCCATGGCATCATCGGCCCAGTAGCTCGCCAGGCCGGCCAGGGCGGTCAGCAGCTCCGGTGACTTCGGCGCGAGGCGACGCCCGAACCAGCGCCGACGGTGCTGGGCGAGCGCCAGCAGGACCGCAAGCGCTACCGGGGTGCGGGTTCTCGCCAGAATCCGGAGGGCGGGCACCTTGGTCTCCGCCGGCCGCCGGGGGTCCATCGCGATCCCTTCCAGGAGTGGTATCGCTTCAGGCGGGCACGATTCAAGGGCTGCTCTGAGTGCCAGCCCAACGATCCCGTCATCCTCATCCCGGAGCCCGAGGAGGATTCCTTCGGTGACGTGAGCCGGCGACTCCAGCAGCAGCTTGATGCCCTCCCGGCGGATTCGCGAATCGGCATGGGCCGCGTAGCTCAGCGGCGAGAACGTCTGGGGCCAGCTGCCCAGGCGGCCGATCAACACGAGAATGTTGCGTTGGAGGTACCAGGGAGCAGTTCCAAGGCGGGCGACGGCCACCTCGCCAATGCGCGGGCCCAGAGCCAGCAGGTGCTTCATCAGGGTGGCGCGGGTGGAACGATCGTCGGTGCGCCCGAGGTGATCGAGGAGCGAGTTGGCCGCCTCCATGTCCAGATGACGAACCAGAATCCCGATGACCTCCAGGTCGGGGGGATTCTGGTTCAGCTCCGCCTCCAGGCGCTGAGGGCTGGCGACGTGACGCCACAGCGCCAGTGTCGTCTCGGTCTGAGGCGCAGCCTCCAGGAGTCCGGCGAGCACCCCCAGCTGACGGCGATCCAGCAGTCCCTGGGCTGCGATCAATACGGATGGACCGATGCAGTCCAGCTCCAGTGCCATCCGGACGATGATCTCGGGCTCACAGCCGCTCTCCGTCGCTTCGCTGGGATCGTATGGGGTCCTGCGGACCATCCCTTCGAGGATCGCCGTGTAAGGCCTGGGGTTTGGATCCTCGAGCTCCCAGTCCCCTATCAGTCGCGCCACGTTGCTGCGCAAAGCGCCCTCGGCCTCTGTCCTCGTTTCCAGGGCGCCGTCCTGTGCGTGGTGAGCCAGCTTGTGCAGAAGATTGAGGAGGTTGTGGGAGATGGTCTGGTGGGAGGCCCTGGCGGCAGCCTCGAGCACCTCCAGCACAGCGTCGGCCGCGAGGACCTGCGAGGCATTGAGCACGAATTGGCGGCGCTCGGCCTGGTCGGCTCCGCTCTCGAGCAGGCGGTGCAGAGTATCCGGATCGAGCGCTTGAATGAGGCTCGAGATCCGCTCACCCAGCTGGTATTCGACCGCCCCCTTACGGCCTGACATCTGCTCGGCAACCCGAGACAGGTAGCCGAGCACCACGCGGTCATACGCGATTTCTCCCGACTTGCGGCCGATGGCCTGGGCCACAACCAGGGGGTCCGCCACAGTCGGGGAGACGTTGTCGTCGTCGTCGGTGAGGGCGAGTCGCGCCAGCTCCACCCATGCGTCCCTGCCGTCCACCGGCCTGTCGGTCCAGGGTTCCCCCGGAGCGCCTGGATCCTGCAGGACGAGCTTGTCGAAGCCGACGGGTCGAAGGGTGATGTGGTTCCAGGGGCCTGCCTGGTCGAGCCGCTTTGCCAGCGGCCCGTCTCCCTGCTGCGGGTTGGCACTGAGCGCCGCCAGGGCGTGTTCGATTTCTTCCGCTGTTGCACCCCGGGTCAAATGAACCGCGGCGATGCGGTGGCGGTGCAGCCGCTGCGCCAGATCGCGGAGCAAGGCATTCTTTGGATCGGTGGTGGCCGTCTCGATCACCAGCCGGTTTCGGGCGACGCCAAGGGTCACCGAGTCGCGATTCTGGAGGAGCACGTTCAAGCGGCGGGCGAACCGCTGGGCACCGGTCCGGAGGTGGGGGTGCCCGGCAGGGTACATCGAGCGCTTGTGGAGAACGATGGAGAACTCGATCAGGAAGTCGGCCAGATCCCGGGACAACGAAGTGATCTGCCGGGGAGTGGCTTCGGATTCCAGGGATGACGAGGCGGCCTCCAGATCGGGAGGCTGATCGAACTGGCTGTTCGGGCTTGGCTCTGCGCCCATCAACCGCCTCGTGAGTGTGCTGGAGAGAGTTCGGGAGCCGGTAAATGGCAATTTCCGAGCCCTCTACCCGAGGATAAGTAACACATTGTGGCACAACTGGTTCAAGCATTCAGCCGAGGCTGGGTCTCAGGGATTTCCCGGCTTTCTCCCGGAGAATCGGTGGTTCTGCCGCGCTTCCATGCCCCGGCCGCCAGATCTATCTTCCCCCGCTGATCTGGATTCACTCTCCTCACGCCCGGAACCCGATGGCCGACACCACCTTGATGGATAAGCTCGTCTCCCTCTGCAAGCGGCGCGGGTTCGTGTTCCAGTCGTCCGAGATCTACGGCGGCTTGGGTTCGGTCTGGGACTACGGCCCCCTCGGAGTGGCGCTCAAGAAGAACGTCAAGGATCGCTGGTGGAACGCCATGGTGCAGGCTCGGGACGACATCGAGGGTCTCGATGCGGCGATCCTCATGCATCCCAAGGTGTGGGAGGCGTCGGGTCACGTATCCGGCTTCACCGATCCGCTGGTGGACTGCCGGCAGTGCAAGAACCGCTTTCGGGCCGATGACCCGCGCATCAAGGGCACACCAGGGCAGCCCGACGCGCAATGTCCGGTCTGCGGCACCCGAGGCTCACTCACTGAGGCCCGGATGTTCAATCTGATGTTCAAGACCTTCATGGGACCGGTCGAGGAATCAGCGGCGGTGGTCTATCTGCGACCGGAGACAGCGCAAGGGATCTACGTCAACTACCTGAACGTGCTGCAATCGTCCCGGCAGCGTGTCCCCTTCGGCATTGCCCAGATCGGAAAGGCATTCCGGAACGAGATCACTCCGGGAAACTTCATTTTCCGGACCCGCGAGTTCGAGCAGATGGAGATGCAGTTCTTCGTGCAGCCGGGCACCGACGGCGAGTGGTTCGAGCACTGGCGCGAGTGGCGAATGGAGTGGCACCGGTCCCTGGGGCTCAACCCGGCCAAGCTGCAATGGCATCAGCATGCCGGGAGCGAGCTCGCGCACTATGCCAAGGCGGCCTTCGATATCCAGTATGAATTCCCCTTTGGCTGGCAGGAAATCGAAGGGATTCACAACCGGGGCGATTTCGATCTGGGCCGCCACCAGGAGTACTCCGGCAAGAAGCTGGAGTACTTCGACCAGGCGCAGAACCAGCGGTATCTCCCCTACATCGTGGAGACCTCCGCCGGCGCCGACCGGGTGACCCTCACGCTGCTGGCCGATGCCTATCGTGAGGAGGAGGTCGAAGGAGAGACCCGGGTGGTGCTGGGCCTGTTACCCGCGCTGGCGCCGATCAAGGCCGGCGTGTTTCCCTTGGTAAAGAAAGACGGGATGCCCGAAGTTGCCACCACCCTCTATCACGATCTTCGGAAGCAGTTTGCCTGCTTCTACGACGAGAGCGGCGCCATCGGTCGGCGGTACCGCCGCATGGACGAGGCGGGCACCCCGTTCGGTATCACTGTGGACGGGGAGACGCTCACCGGGAGGACAGTGACCGTCCGGCACCGGGATAGCATGCAGCAAGAGCGGGTTGGGCTGGATCAGGTGGCGAGCTTCATCAAGGATCGCCTGGCGTAGGGGCGCACTACGGTGCGCCCCTACAGATCCTCCCCGGTGGATTATGCGCCTGTCAGATTTCGAAATCATGGTCCGCGGCCTCTCCGAGGAAGTGCCGGCGGATTTCTTCGAGGGGATCGCGGAGGTGGTAGTCTCTCCCCGTGCGCTCCCGCACCCGGATCGCAAAGAGGTCTACACCCTGGGTGAGTGCATTCCTCTGCCCGTGGAGCTGGGCAGCGGCGTCGAGGGGGTGCAAAGCCGGATCGTCCTGTACTACGGATCGTTCGCCGCCCTGGCCGGGTCGCATGACGACTTCGACTGGAGGCTCGAAGCCTGGGACACCCTCACCCACGAGCTACGCCACCACATCGAGTGGAGAGCCCGGGCACCCGATCTGGAGGAGTTCGATTGGGCAGTCGAGCACAACTTCGCGCGGCACGACCGGGAATCGTTTGACCCCACCTTCTTCCTCAGCGGCGAGCTCCAGTCGGACGGAAACTACTGGGTCGAGGACGACGTCTTTATCGATCAGGTCGTGGGCGCCATTCCGCCAGAAGTGACCTTCGTCTGGCAGGGCCGCAGCTATCGGTTGGCGCCTCCGGAAGGGGCCGGGCTTCCGTGCTTCCTCACGGTCGAGGGGGTGATGGATCCGCCACCGGGAGACCTGGTGGTGGTATTGCGCCGAAAGCCGGGTGTTCGCGATCTCTTCGACCGGCCGGATGTGTTTCAGGCCAGCGTGCGGGTCATCCGTTAGCCGGGTATCTTCCGAACGATGACACAGAGGAAGGAACAGCATAGATGAAGTGGAATCTGGCCCTGCTGGGTCTCATGCTTGCGAGTCCGGCGCAAGCGCAGACCGGCGACCCGGGTTATCGCGTCGGGGTGGTGAGCGAGTCCGGTGACGTAACCACCTGGCTCAAGCCGGACGGCACCGGCCTGTCCGTCGATCGAGTTGTGCCCATCGGCATCATGCCGACTGACATAGACGGTCCGCACAACATTACCGTGGCCCCGGATCAGAAGAGCTACTACATCACCGTCGCCCACGGAACGCCATTCGGCTCCTTGTGGAAAATGGATGCCTCGGGCGACTCACTCCTCGGGCGAGCCCAGGTAGAGCTGTTCCCCACCACCATCGCTCTGACGCCGGACGGCCAGTATGCGTTCGTGGCCAACTCGGATTTCCACGGCGATCACCCCCGGGTGAATGTGGTCACGGTGGTGCACACACCGACGATGAACAAGATCACCGACATCCCCGCGTGCGATATGCCGCACGGGGTGAAGTCGAACCATGCGGGCACCCGGATTTACGTGTCCTGCATGCACAGCGATGAGATTCTCCAGCTCGACGTGGCCAGCTTCAGGATCGCGCGGCGGGTAAAGACGGGGGAAGGGCACGTCATGGCCGGGACCGGGCCGGCGAACCATGGACCTGCGGCACCGCTGGTGGGAGGGGTAGCGAAGGAGTGCTCTCCGACGTTCATCTCTGTCTCGCGCGACGACAAGCGGCTGTACGTAGCCTGCAACTACGGCAACAGCCTCCAGGTCTGGGATGCGGCCACGCTCACCCTGATAAAGGAAGTTCCGGTCGGCAAGGGGGCGTATAACGTCGAGCCCTCACCCGACGGCAGGCTGGTGCTGGTCACCAACAAGAAGGAGCAGAGCGTGAGCCTGGTCGATGCCGTCAAGTTGACCGAGATCGCCCGTATTCCCACCAGCAAGAAGATCGTGCACGGCGTCGCTTTCTCGCCGGATGGGCGGCTCGCCTACGTCTCGTCGGAGTCCATCGGTTCCGATCCCGGGGCGGTGGATGTGATCGATCTCGCCGGCCGGAAAGTCGTGGGAAGCGTCTCGATTCCGGGCCAGCCCACTGGTATCACCGTTCTCCAGACACCGTCCCCCACGGCAAGGCGCTAATCCCATGGTGTACGAAGCCACAACGACGCTGGCCCCGGCCGAGGTGATTTACCAGGCCAAACGGTTCTTTGCCGAGCGGGTGCCCCTCAATGCGGCCTACCCGGAGAAGGAGGGGCCGACCTTCGTAACCCTGCGCGGCCAGGGAGGCGAGGAGATCGCCCTTGCTGTGTGGCCCGATGCCCTGGGGACCCGGGTCCGGGCGTCTACCCTGCTCTTCGATCAGGTGGTTGACCGGTTTCTCTCGACGCTGCCTCTTCCCGCCGAGCACGTGGCGTGAGCGGGGCATTGGCGGTGCGAGTGATGGTCGAGGATGCCTGGGACGAGGTGTTCCTCGAGCTTCCCGACGCCACCTCCCTGGCCGAGCTCAAGCGCCAGGCGCTCGAGCTTACCCACGTGATCCGGGACCCCGCCGACTACCTGCTCAAGTACCGGGGCGCGGCCCTGG
>JBDTUV010000122.1:0-7401 GCA_040007575.1 Gemmatimonadales bacterium | reverse complement strand
GACCGGTCGAGTTCGTCGAGATGCCGGGCCTCTTCAATCCGTTCGAGCACCCCCGGAGCGAGCGGGGCGCCCTTCGCCTACCGGGGCTCGCCGAGGTCCAGACAATCATGGACGAGATCCGGGGCCGGGTGCTTGCCCGGCTGGCGCTGAACGACTTCGATCCCGCCAATCCGCTGCTGCGCGACGGCTATGTCTACAACATGGTCCTTCAGCACGAGTACCAGCACAACGAGACCATCCTCCAGACGTTGCAGCTGAAGCGCGGGCGACCCTATTCGCCGGCTCTGCGCTTCGATCAGCCTGCTCCAGACTCCGGGTTCAGACTGCCGGCCGATCCTGGAACGATGCTCCGCTTTCCTGGCGGACCGGTCGAGATCGGCACCGACGATCGGTCGGCCGCTTACGACAACGAGCGCGACTGCCATGTCGTAGAGCTCGCCCCATTCTGGATCGATCAGAATCCGGTAACGAATGGCGACTTCGTGGCTTTCATCGCGGCCGGCGGGTACTCGGCGCGGGAGTATTGGTCGGACGCCGGATGGAAATGGGTCGCCGAATCAGGGGCCCAAGCTCCGATGTACTGGACCTGGGTGGAGGACTGCTGGTGGTCCCGCTGGATGGATCAGACCGGCCCGGTGCGTGCGTCGCATCCGGTCTGTCACGTGTCTTACTACGAGGCCGAAGCCTTTGCCCGGTTTGCGGGGAAGCGACTTCCGACGGAGCTCGAGTGGGAAGCAGCCGCTTGCTGGGACTCCTCGTCCGGCACCAAGCGCAGCTACCCCTGGGGGGAGCAGCCACCGTCCAAGGAGCTGGCCAACGTCGATCAGCTGTCCTTTGGAACGCGGGCGGTGGGAAGCTATCCCCGGAACGTGTCGCCGCTGGGCTGTTACGGCATGATCGGTGACGCCTGGGAGTGGACATCGAGCGATCTCCGTCCCTATCCAGGCTTCCATAGCTTTCCCTACGCGGAGTATTCGGAAGCCTTCTTCGGGTCCGAGTACAAGGTGCTCCGTGGCGGCTCCTGGGCTACTCGCCCCGGCGCCATCCGCAGCACTTTCCGGAACTGGGATTACCCTATCCGCCGCCAGATCTTCAGCGGCTTTCGGTGCGCCCGCGATGACTGAACCGAGAATCTCCGGCAAGTGGGCCCGCACCACCGCGCCGGCGTATCGCCAGCCGGATCCCCGCATGCTTGCAGAGGTGGCCGCAGGCTTGTCGGCTCCGCAGAAAGAGCTTTCGCCGAAGTACTTCTATGACCATCGCGGGTCGGAGCTGTTCGAAGAGATCACCCGGTTGCCTGAGTACTATCCAACCCGTACTGAGCGGGCGCTGCTCGCCGCCTGGATGCCGACACTCATTCCTCAGCTCGGCACCCGGGCTCTGGTCGAGCTGGGCGCGGGGAGTGCGGAGAAGAGCCGTATCATCATCAGCGCAATGCAGGCTGCGGACACCTCGAATCGGTACGTGCCGATCGACGTCAGCGCCAGCTTTCTGAACCAGACCGCCGTACAGCTCCGTCGGGAGTATCCTGGCCTGGTCGTCGAGCCGGTGGTGGCCGACATTGTCGCCGACTTCGAACGGCCGCGGGAATTGCCTCATCCCACTCTGTATGCGTTCCTGGGCAGCACTATCGGCAACTTTTATCCCCCGGCGGCTATCCGGCTCCTGAGCCGGGTGCGGCAGGCGATGGAAGGCAACGACCGGTTTCTTCTAGGCGTGGATCTGCGCAAGGATGTGAGCAGGATCGAAGCGGCCTACAACGACTCGCAGGGGGTCACCGCCGAGTTCAACCGAAACATGCTCCTGGTGCTCAACCATGAGCTCGGGGCCGACTTCGATCCGGCCGTGTTCGAGCACTTGGCCTTCTATGAGGAGACCACCCACCGGATCGAGATGCATCTTGTTTCCACGCTGGAGCACGAGGTGCGAATTCCCGGCATCGGGCTGGTGCCCTTTGCCGAGGGCGAATCGATCCGAACAGAGATCAGCTGCAAGCACGACCGTGCCAGTGTGGCCGAACTATTCCAGGCGGCGGAACTCCGGATCGAGACTTGGAGACCGGATCCGGAGGCCCTCTTCGCCCTCGTCGTGGGAGCCGCGGGATGACTACGCTGACCCGGGCGTCTCTTGCGGCGGACCTGGCGGAACGGGTGTTCGCGGGACCGATCGCCGGCTCGCTGACGCCGCGTCGCCTCGGCGCCGAGGTGGAGTTCATTCCGGTGGAGTCTCTCACCGGCCGGCGGTGCAGCCTCGAGGGCGAAGGAGTGGTATCCACCCTCCCATTTCTTCGCCGCTACGGTGTCAGGCAGGGTTGGCGGGAGGGCTGTACCTCAAAAGGCACTCCCTGCTTCACCCTCCCGGCGGGAGGAACACTAACGTTCGAGCCCGGCGGACAGCTCGAGTACAGCTCCCCCGCATGTCGCTCTGCCACATCGCTGCTCGCGCTGCTGCGCACGGTAGTGCCGCCTTTGCGCGCCGCAGCGGCTGGAGAGGGCATCGATCTGCTGGCCGTTGGAATCGATCCGCTGAACACCGCCGACCGGGCGCCGATGCTGATTCACGCCAAGCGGTATCAGCGGATGGCCGAGTATCTCGGTCGCCTGGGACCTTCCGGTGCCCGGATGATGAGGCAGACCGCGGCCTTTCAGGTGAGCGTCGATTTCGATGACGAGCCCTGGCTACGCTGGCGGGTGCTCAACGCGGCCGCGCCCTTCGTCGTCGCGATATTCGCCAACTCTCCGATATATGCCGGTGAGCCGACCGGCCATCAGAGTGCGCGGGCCGACGCTTGGCGTAACCTCGATCCGGTCCGCACCGGGATTCCGTTCGACGAGCGCGCTCCCCTCCAGGCCTATCTCGAGTTTGCCCTGGCTGCCCCTGCCATCCTGTTCCCGACGCTGGACGGTGAGTACCGGCCCTTCGAGGAATGGCTCACCCGGGCCAACCCGACGGCGGAGGAGTGGCAGGACCACCTCAGCACCCTCTTCCCCGAAGTGCGGCCGCGCGGGCATCTGGAGCTCAGGTCGGCGGATGCGATTGCGCCCGAGTGGTATGCCGCGCCGCTCGCTCTTACGGCGGGCATCCTCTACGATTCCCGCGCCCTGCGTGCCGCCGCCGACCTGCTGCCTCTTCCAGATCTCGGACTCCTCGAGCGAGCCGGGCGGCTGGGGCTCCACGACCCCGCAATCGCGCGTACTGCCGTCGACCTTTTTGACCTCGCGCTGACGGGATGCGCCGGTCTTGGTCCCCGCTACTTCCATCCTTCCGATCTCGAACAGGCCCGTGCCTACTTCGACCGGTACACCAGGCGCGCTCGCGCACCTGCCGATGACGTGTTACGGGACGCGATCGCCGCTTAGGTGAGCTCACTTCCGAGAGCTTCCGTGCCCGCCATTCGGGTTCACCAAACCGGAGGTCCAGAAGTCCTGCGCTACGAGACCGTCGAGCGCCCGTCGCCCGGGCCGGGACAGGCGCTGGTCAAAATAGAAGCCGTGGGGGTGAACTTCATCGAGGTATATCAGCGGACTGGCCTCTATAAGGCCCCGCTGCCGTTCATCCCGGGATCGGAGGCCGGTGGCACCGTCCTCGAGGTGGGCACCGGCGTCACCGCGGTGAGAGTGGGCGACCGGGTAGCCTCGCAGAGCTTTGCCGGCTCCTATACCGAATTGTCGCTGGCGCCGGCGGAACGGCTGGTAAAGCTGCCGGATGGCGTGAGTACCCGTCTTGGCGCCGCGGTCATGGTGCAGGGGATGACCGCCCATTACCTGGCTTGCTCTACGTTCCCGCTCGCCTCCGGACACGTGTGTCTCGTGCATGCAGCGGCGGGTGGGGTAGGCTTGCTGCTTTGTCAGATAGCCTCCCGACGTGGAGCCCGGGTGATCGGCACCGTTTCCACCGAAGAGAAGGCCAGGGTGGCGCGAGAAGCCGGGGCGCACGAAGTGATTCTCTACACCAAGCAAGACTTTCAGGCCGAGACGATGAGGCTGACCGGGCAGGGTGGGGTAGATGTGGTGTACGATTCCGTAGGTCGAACGACATTCGCCAAGGGCCTTGATTGTCTGGCTCCGCGCGGGATGATGGTGCTCTATGGCCAGTCCAGCGGACCGGTAGGAGCCATCGACCCGCAAATCCTGAATCAGAAAGGCTCACTCTTCCTTACTCGGCCGACCATTGTTCATTACGTAGCCACCAGAGCCGAATTGCTGGAGCGCGCTTTGGCGGTGCTCGGATGGATGGTCGATGGGTCGCTGAAGGTGAGCGTGGGCCGCGAGTTTCCCCTCGCCGCGGCCGCGGAGGCCCATACCGAGCTCGAGGGCCGCAAGACCGTCGGCAAGGTGCTCTTGATCCCGTGAGCCGGCCGCTCCCCGCGGTCGTCTCTACCGACTGGCTGGCCTCGAACCTCGGCCGGCCTGGCCTGCGTGTCCTCGACGGCTCATGGTACCTGCCTGGCAGCCGACGTGATCCCGCCACGGAGTACTCCGCGGGCCATATTCCAGGCGCTCTCTTCTTCGATCTCGATGCTACGAGCGAGCGCTCGGTCGCTCTGCCGCACATGCTGCCGAAGCCGGCAGCATTCGCTGAGGCGATGAGCGCACTCGGCCTCAGTGATTCGGACGATCTCGTGGTGTACGATGGCTCGGGGGTAAACCTCAGCGCGCCGCGGGTCTGGTGGACCTTCCGCACATTGGGGCACGATCGAGTGGCCGTCCTGGATGGCGGCTCAGGCAAATGGCGCCGAGAACATCGACCTATCGAGCAGGGCATCGTCACTCTTCCGCCCGGTCGCTTCACTGCCCGGCTGGATCGCGCGGCCGTCCGGGATCTCGGGGCTGTTCGTGCCAATATCCATCAGGGCGTGGAGCAGCTGGTAGACGCGCGATCCGCCGGCCGGTTCGCGGGACTGGAGCCGGAGCCCCGGCCCGGGCTGCGAGGCGGACATGTCCCTGGGAGCATAAACCTTCCCTTCACCGATCTCGTGCGGCCTGACGGCACGATGTTGCCGCCGGATGAGCTGCGCCGCCGTATAGCGGAGGCCGGCATCGACCTCTCCAAGCCGGTTGTCGCCACCTGCGGCTCCGGGACGAGCGCTTGTGCCCTCGTTCTGTGTCTTCACCTGATCGGCCACCCGCAAACCGCTGTGTATGACGGTGCGTGGACCGAATGGGGCGGACGAGCCGACACGCCGATAGATTCGGAGCTCACTTGAGAGCGACAACCGCCCTGGCCTCCAAAAGGCCTTCGCTTCAGAACGCCAACCGCGCCGTCGGCTGCATCGTGCTTTTCCTGCTGCCGTTTGCGGGGGTAGGGGTGGTTACGGCGGTGATGGCCGTGCAGCGTGCGGCGGCAAGGAACTGGACCGAAGCGCTCTTCTTTGCCCTCTTCGCAGTCACGTTCGGTGGTGTGGGGTTTGGCGGGATCGCTGCCGCCCTCGCCGGGCGGCGAAAGCTCAGGGAGCAGGCGGCGCTCGAGGCTGGCCACCCTGAGTCACCCTGGCTATGGCGGGCGGACTGGGCGTCCGGACGCATCATCGACTCCGGACGGGCCACCATGTTCTCGGTGTGGGTCTTCGCTGCTCTATGGAACCTGATCAGCTTCCCCACCGGTTTCCTCGGCGTGCGTGCGGCCATTCAGGAGGGAAAGCCTGCCGCTCTGTTCGCACTGCTCTTCCCGCTGGTCGGCAGCGGCCTGCTGGTGTGGGCGCTGCTCTTGACCCTGCGCTACCGCAAGTACGGCGTGTCCCGGCTCGAGCTTGCCACCATTCCCGGCGTCATCGGTCGCACTCTGGCCGGCATGGTGCGCGCACCCGCCCGCATGCAGCCGGCCGATGGATTCCAGGTCACCCTGACCTGTGTCCGCCAGGTAACGAGGCGGAGCGGGAAGAATAGCTCCACCTCGGAAAGCATCATCTGGCAGGATGAGCGGCGGGTCGCGGGCGAGCCGAGCCGGACTGCCGCCGCTATGGAAACGCACATTCCCGTCGCGTTCCGGCTTCCAGCCGACGCCCAGCCCTGCGACGAAACCGACCCCAATAACCGCGTGCTCTGGCGACTTCGGCTCCTGGCTACCGTGCCTGGTGTCGACTATGAGTCTCATTTCGAGGTGCCGGTATTCCGCACCTCCGCCAGCGATCAGCCGCTTTCAGCCAAAGAAGAGCAGATCACCAGGGATCCGCTCGCCGGAACCGGGTACCAGCAGCCTGCTGACTCGCGCATCGTGGTCACATCCAATCGTCGCGGCACCGAAGTCTTGTTCCCCGCAGCCAGAAATCCAGGTGCCGCGACCAGCCTCAGCTTCTTCCTGCTGCTCTGGCTCGGCTTCATCGCCCTGCAGATGTATTTCCGAGCCCCACTCGTGTTCCCGATCGTCACGGGACTCTTTGGCGTGCTCATCCTCATCGGCGCGCTCGACCTGTGGCTCCAGGTATCCCGGGTGGCTGCGGATGCGGGGACTCTCACCTGGGCCATTGGGTACCTGGCCCCCGGACGGGAGCGCACGCTGCATCCGTCCGAGATTGCCGATGTCATTGCCTCGATAGGAATGCAGGCGGGCACAACGGTGTACTACGATGTCACGGTCGTTCAGAAGAACGGCAAGAAGATCAAGGTAGGCCGCTCAGTGAGGGACAAGCGAGAGGCCGAGTGGCTGGCGGATGCGATCAAGACCGCGTTGGGGCAGGTGAAAGGGATGTCATCCTGAGCGCAGCGAAGGATCTAGTTTCGCTTCGCTCAGAATGACAGTGTGCTTACCGGGCGGGTGGCGCGAGATTCCCACACGCCACTATCGACCGCATGTTCGTGGCCGATGCGTGCACGTTGACGAAGAACTCGCCCGTCTTCGGTGTCGGCATGGACAGCTCAGCCTCCGAGCTGGCGTGTCCGTCCTTTGCTACCTTGAGCGGCTTGTATGAGTCGGCAGGGCCGAAAATACCTTGATCGGTTCCGCAGCGGCCCCGGTGCACGTGCCAGGGATGCAGCGCTCCCGGCACCGCATTGGCAATGTCGACGTGAGCCCGGGTCCGGTCGGCATTCTTCTCGTCGGGGCCCATCCAGCCTGTGCCGCGGACGTCCAATACGCCTGCCAGTTCGGGGGGTGAGGCCAGTGAGCCATTCCAACGGGTCGCTACCGGCTGACTGCTCGGATTGATCTCGACCGCCTGACGGCCGCCACAGGAGCTCGCGGCAAGAGCTGCGAGAATCAGGCTGGCGGCGGTGTGTGCCTTCATGGGTTCTCCGTGACACGGGGGCTGTCTATATGCCTGCTTGACTGCCCCACCGCAGTGATGAGGGACACACGGTAAGCGGGCAAACCCAATCTCGAATCCACGTGACGACGTGCTGCCTCGCTTCCCCGCTTACCCGCTTTATCGTCCTTCCCGCTCCCAAGGTCGGTACCGGTTTGCAA
>JBDTUV010000121.1:0-7436 GCA_040007575.1 Gemmatimonadales bacterium | reverse complement strand
ATCGGGGTGCCCGGGGTGGGCCGCTTCCGGACCAACATCTACCAGCAGCGCGGCACCCTGGCCTTTGCTTTCCGCGCCATTCCCTACGAAGTAAAGACCGTGCGGGAGCTGCACCTGCCGGCTGTGCTCGAGGAGATCGCGCTCCGCCCCCGGGGACTGGTGCTGATCACCGGAATCACCGGCTCGGGCAAGTCGACCGCCCTGGCCTCGATGATCAATCATGTGAATCAGAACCGGCGGGTCAACGTGATCACGATCGAGGACCCGATCGAGTTCCTCCATCGCGATGTGCAGTCGAACATCTCCCAGCGCGAGGTGGGCAACGACACCCTGTCTTTCGCCATGGCCCTGCGGCACGTGCTGCGCCAGGACCCCGACGTGATCCTGGTCGGCGAGATCCGCGATGTCGAGACCCTGGATACCGCGCTCAAGGCGGCCGATACCGGCCACCTGGTGTTCTCGACGCTGCACACGACCGATGCCACCCAGACGATCAGCCGCATCCTTTCTTTCTATCCGCCCCACCAGCACCACGAGGTGCGAATGCTGCTCTCGACCGCGCTACAGGCCGTGGTGTCGCTCCGGCTGGTACCGCGAGCCGATGGGCGGGGACGGGTACCGGCCGCGGAGGTGCTTATCAATACAGCCACCGTGGCCGACAATATCCGGGACATCGAAAAGGCGTTGCACATCCCCGACCTCATCGCCGGCGGAGCGGTCTCCTACGGCATGCAGACGTTCGACCAGTCGCTGATGAAGTGGTTCAAGGAGGGTGCCATCTCCTATGAGAGCGCGCTGTTCTATTCCACGAATCCGAACGAGCTGGCACTGCGGGTGTCGGGAGTCGACTCGGCGTCCGACCGGAAATTCGACGAGACGCCCAGCGACTCGGCCAAGTCACAGCCTCTGGACCTGACTCCCTAAATGTTCAAGAAGGTACTCATAGCAAACCGTGGGGAGATCGCCCTGCGGGTCATTCGCGCCTGCCGCGAGCTTGGCGTTCAGACGGTGGCCGTGTACAGTGAGGCAGACCGCGAGTCGCTCCACGTTCGTTTTGCGGATGACGACGTCTGCATCGGGCCACCGCCGAGCCGCAGCTCCTACCTCAAGATTCCCAATATCATCGCCGCCGCAGAGATCACCGGTGCCGACGCCATTCATCCCGGCTACGGATTTCTGGCCGAGAATGCCGAGTTCGCGGATACCTGCAAGGCCTCGAACATCACCTTCATCGGACCTACCGGAGATCAGATCCGCCAGATGGGCGACAAGTCAACGGCGCGCCGTTTGGCCAAGGAGGTCGGTGTGCCGACCATCCCCGGCACCGCAGGAACGATTGAGGACGTGGACGAGGCTATGGCCGCGGCCACCGAGATCGGCTTTCCGGTCATCATCAAGGCCACCGCGGGCGGTGGCGGGAAGGGCATGCGTATTGCCCATGACGCCGACCAGTTTCCCCAGCTATTCGGGCTAGCCCAGAACGAGGCGCTCTCCGCGTTCGGGAACGGCGCGGTATATGTGGAGAAGTACCTCGAGCACCCGCGCCATGTCGAAATCCAGGTGATGGGCGACAACTACGGTAAAGTGGTGCACATGGGGGAGCGCGACTGCTCGGTCCAGCGACGCCATCAAAAGCTGATCGAAGAGAGCCCCAGCCCGGCGCTGACGGACGACCTGCGCGAGCAGATGGGCAAAGCGGCAGTGGCCTTGGCCTCGAACATCGGCTACAGCGGGGCGGGGACCATCGAGTTCCTGCTCGACCCGGAGGGGAACTTCTACTTCATGGAGATGAACACCAGAATCCAGGTGGAGCATCCCGTGACGGAAATGGTGACCAGCTTCGACGTCGTGAAGGAACAGATCCGCGTTGCGTCCGGTGAGCCGGTCAGCTTCCAGGGCGACGGAAGGCGGCTGCGGGGCCACGCAATCGAGTGTCGTATCAACGCAGAAGACCCTTACCGGAACTTCCAGCCGTCTCCAGGGCTCATCACAGCATATCATCCGCCAGGAGGCCCCGGTGTCCGGGTAGATACCCATGTCTACGCGGGGTATACTGTGCCGCCCTACTACGATTCGCTGCTCGCCAAGGTGATCGTGCACGGGAACGGCCGTGAGGAGGCACTGACCCGCATGGGCCAGGCACTCGACAGCTTCATCCTCGAAGGCGTTACCACCACGATACCCTTTCTTGCGCGGGTAATCCGTCATCCCGATTTCGTCTCGGGCAAGGTCGACACCAGGTTCCTCGAGCGGGAATCCCAGCTGCTCCGGCCCGAGACATGAGAGTCGAGGTAACCTTTACCCCTGCCGGACTGACTCAGGCCGAGGTGCATGGCCGAGTGGTGTTCGTCATCGACATCCTGCGCGCCACGACGTCCATGTGCGCCGCGTTGACCCATGGAGCCCGAGCCATCATCCCGGTCTCCTCCACGGAGGAGGCGCTGCGGCTGGCGCAGACGATCGGCAGCACCGACATGCTACTCGCCGGCGAGAGGAACTGCAGCCGGATCCCCGGATTTCACCTCGGGAACAGTCCCCTGGAGATGACCGAGAGCGCTGTCCGGGGCAAGACGATCATCCTGACCACCACGAACGGCACCGACGCACTTCTGGCGTGCCACACTGGGGGTACCGTCTACCCTGCGGCGGCGGCCAATCTATCCCTGGCGGCCGAGCGCGGTCGTGAGGCGCTCGATGGTGGTCAGTCCATCCTGATCGTGTGCGCCGGCCGCAACGGGGACTTTGCTCTCGATGACGCGTACTGCGCCGGACGTCTCACCGCTGCCATCTTCGGCTCCACCAAACCCCGCCGAGAGCTCAACGACGCCGGGCTCGCCGGTCTCGACCTCGTTCGCCGCTATGGAGATCGCTGGGACCGCCCGCTGGCCTACAGCCGATCGGGACGGGAGCTGGTGAAGCTGGGCTTCCGGGCGGATGTGCGCGACGCCGGCCGTCTGGATGCCTACCCGGTCCTGGCGCAGTTCCACGAACGCCGGGTCACGCTGGTTCCGGTTCACGCATGAGCACTGATTCCCGACGGAGGCTTGGCGCGATCACCGCCCTGGTGCTGGGTCTCTTTGTGGGCCTCACGCTGCTTCCGATCGGGCTCACCGGACCGGTCGGCCGGTCCCTCGGCCATGGACTCTGGCAGATTCTGGGCGCCGGCGCGCTAGGCATCCCGCTGCTCGGCATCGGCCTCGCTCTGGCCGGTTTCGACCGGCTGGGGAGCCTGGACATGAAACGGTCCGCGGTCCTGATCATCGGGCTGAGCGTACTCCTGCCATACCTGATCGGGGTGCTGACCCAGGTGGGGCGGGCTGATCTCGACTTTGACGTGGGCCAGAGAGGATTCGCCGCGCGGGTGGTCGGCGTGCTGCCCGGGTTCTTCGCTGAAACCATCGCCGACAAGGTGGGGGTGGCGGGGGCGGTGCTGCTCGGCTTCCTGGCGCTCTCTGCCTTGACCCTGGCCACCTTCGCCTGGCATCCGCTGCAGCGTTGGGAGAAGGGCCAGGTGCGTGCCATTTGGGGCGGCGGACCGGCTGGAGGTGGCACCGAAGGAGCGTCCGTCGGACGGAAGGGCGGTAGAGCCGAAAAGCGGAAGCAAGAGGCGGCTGATGTTGGCGAGAGTCAGGAATCCTCCGACCTTCAGCTGTTCCGCGCGTACGAGCCTCCCACCTTCTCCTCTCCCTCCGAGTCGCGGCCACCCAAGGGAAAGAAGGCCAAGCGGACGGAAGGGGCGGCAGGCACGGCAGTGCTAGACGAGGAAGCGGACCTGCCGCCCATCGACCTTCTCACCCCACCATCGAACCGCGATGTAGACGCGGGAGAGGCGCAGCTCGATCGACTGGGAGAGTCACTTATCGAGACGCTGCGAACCTTCAAGGTGGAGGGCCATCCGGGTGGGCGCACCACCGGTCCTGTCGTGACCCAGTTCGAAGTGGTGCCCGCTCCCGGGGTGAAGGCCGGCAGGATCGGCGCCCTGGCGGATGACTTGGCCATAGCGATGCGGGTGCCGTCGGTCCGCGTGGCGCCGATCCCAGGCAAGGGCGCGGTAGGGGTCGAGATTCCCAATCCAACCGCGCGAATCGTCACGCTGCGCGAGCTCTTCGAATCGCCCGAGTGGAGCCGGGGACGGGCCGCCCTTCCGATCGCGCTGGGGAAGGATCTGGAGGGGAAGCCGGTCATTGCGGACCTTACCAAGATGCCGCACCTGCTGATCGCGGGCGCGACTGGCACAGGGAAGTCGGTGACGATCAACACCATCATCACCAGTCTGATCTATCGATACACTCAGAAGGAGCTGCGCCTTCTGATGATCGATCCCAAGATGGTGGAGCTCTCGATGTACAATGCGCTCCCCCATATGCGGCACAAGGTGGTCACCAACAATCACGACGCGGCCAGCGTGCTCAAGTGGGCCGTCTTCGAGATGCAGCGCCGCTACGAGCTGCTCCAGGCCAACGGGGCGCGCAACATCGCCGACTTCAACCGCAAGGTCGACGAAGGAAAGCCGCTGAGACACCCGCCCCGGCCCAAACCGACCCTCACTTCCGTCAATGCGGAGGCCCCGGACAGTCCACCGCCGGCCCAGGGGGCACCCGCGCCGGTTGAGGAGGTCTATGGCGATGGGATACTGCCATTCATCGTCATGGTCATCGATGAGCTGGCCGACCTCATGATGACGGTACAGGCGGAGGTGGAGACGCCGCTCGCGATCCTGGCGCAGAAGGCACGCGCCATCGGTATCCACCTGATTCTGGCTACCCAACGGCCATCGGTGAACGTGATCACCGGCCTCATCAAGGCCAACTTCCCCTGCCGGATCGCCTTCCGGGTCGCATCCAAGGTCGATAGCCGTACGATCCTCGATCAGAACGGCGCCGAGGCCCTGCTGGGGAACGGCGACATGCTGTTCCTGCCCCCGGGAAAGAGCGAGCCGATGCGGCTCCAGGCGGCCTACATTGCCACCGACGAATCCGAGCGGGTGACGGAGTGGTACGTGGCTCGCCGCACCGCGCGTCGTGCGGCCCAGGAGTCCCTGGCGCAGGAAGCCGACATCCTGGAGCTGGTTCGAGCCCAGGAGGGGGAGAGCGAGGCGGGAGCCGGTGCAGCAGAAGGGGATCGGGATACCCTGTTCCGGGAGGCTGCTGAGGCATGTATCCAGAACCAGGGGGGCTCGACCTCATTGCTTCAGCGACGGCTACGCATCGGGTACGGGCGCGCGGCGCGTATCATCGATCAGCTACACTACGCGGGAATACTCGGCCCGCCCGACGGCAGCAAACCCCGCGACGTGCTGGTTGGGTTCGATCAGCTGGATGAGTACTGCAGGTAGGCGGAGAAGTGGGGAAGCGGGACGGCAGAGCAGAGCTGTCATCCTGCGCGAAGCGAAGAATCTCTCCATGTCATTGAAGCCTCGGAGGGGCAGCGGCGACGACAAGGGTGTCGCCGGAAACGCGGAACTGTCCCTCCAGCCCCCCCTCAGAGCTTCCCCCGACAAATACGGTGAACGTCCCCGGCTCCACGACCTTTCGCATCGTCCGGTCGTACAGAGCCAGGTCGTCGGCCCGAAGTGTGAACTCCACCTTCTGCCTTTCTCCCGCTCGAAGCGTGATCCGGCGAAAGCCCTTGAGCGCTCTCACCGGCCGGGCCACGCTCGCGGCGTCGTCATGGATATACAGTTGCACCACCTCATCCCCTTGGCGCGGGCCGGTGTTGGTCACCTCCACCGCGACGACGATACTGTCGGCCGCTCGCGCGCTGTCGGCCGACAATTGAAGGTTCACATACGCGAACGAGGTGTAGCTCAGACCGTAGCCGAAGGGCCAAAGGGGGGTCCAAGACACATCAATGTACTTGGAGGTGTAATGCTCATTCTCGGCCGGTGGGCGTCCCGTTGGCCGGTGGCCGTAATGGATCGGTACCTGGCCCGTCACCCGGGGAAAGGTGACCGGCAAGCGTCCGGATGGACTGTAGTCACCGAATAGCACGTCAGCCGCGGCATTGCCGTGCTCCACCCCCAGGAACCAGGTCTCGAGGACCGCCGGAACGCTATCCGCCAACCACTGGAGGGCGAGCGGCCGGCCGTTCATCAGCAGGGCGACAATCGGCTTGTCCGGGTTGACGGCACGGGCCGCTCGCACGACCCGCTGGGCGAGGGCTAGCTGGGCGCCGGGCAACTCGAGGGAGGCTCGGCTGGCCGCCTCAGCGCTCATGTCGGCACGCTCCCCGAGAACCAGCACTACCGCGTCCGCGGTGCGTGCCAGCCGCTCGGCGTCGGCGAAGCCGCGGGCATCAATGGTATCGACCGGCGCGCCGCGGGTGTGGAGCACTCGCGTCCGGGCGCCTGCGGCTCGGCGGACGCCTTCGAGCAGGGTGATGACGTCCTCGGATCGGCCGGCTCCCGACCAGGAGCCGAGTGCCGACGCCGAATCAACCGCAAGCGTCCCGATCACGGCGATCGAGCCCAGGTTCTTTGGCAGTGGGAGCGTGGGCGCGCCGCTCGGCCGGGTCTGATTCTTGAGCAGCACGATCGCCTCGCGGGCGAGTGCACGCGCGGCAGCTCGGTGCTCCGGGGTGAGCGTGACGCGGCGTTCGCGGGTGGTGTCGCTGTACCGGTACGGGTCCTCGAACAGGCCGAGCGCCTGCTTGGCTCGGAGCACCCGGAGCACGGCCGAATCGATCAAGGCTGATGTCACCCGACCGGCGCGCACGGCGGCCGGGAGATCGGTGCGGTAAAGGTCGCTCGACATCTCGATGTCTACGCCTGCTTCGAGGGCGCGCACCGCGGCCTCCTCACGGGTAGCGGCGATTCCATGCCGGAGCAGCTCCTCGACCCCGGTCCAATCACTGACGACCAGGCCCTTAAACCCCCACCGTCCGCGCAATACGTCGGTAAGAAGCCAGCGGCTCCCGTGCGCTGGTGTGCCGCCGATATCGTTGAACCCCGCCATGATAGACCCGGCACCCGCCGCCACCGCGGCCTCGAACGGTGGCAGGTAAACCTCCCAGAGCGTGCGCTCGGAAACATCGGCCGTGTTGTAATCGCGTCCGCCTTCGGCCGCGCCGTAAGCCGCGAAGTGTTTGGGAGTAGCGAGCAAGGTATTGGCGGCGGACAGATCGGTGCCCTGGAAGCCGCGAACCCGGGCCGCTGCCATCACGGAACCGAGATGCGGGTCCTCACCGGCCCCCTCCACTACTCGACCCCACCGAGGATCCCGGGCAACATCGACCATCGGAGCGAAGGTCCAGTGAATGCCGTACCCGCTGGCCTCCACGGCCGCGATGCGCGCTGCGCCTTCAACCGCGGCCGGATTGAAGCTGGCAGCCTCGGCGAGAGGCACGGGGAATACCGTGCGCCAACCGTGGATCACATCCTGGGCAAAGAGCAGGGGAATGCCGAGGGCGTCCTGATAGAAGGCAACCGAGCGCCCGAC
>JBDTUV010000120.1:0-7449 GCA_040007575.1 Gemmatimonadales bacterium | reverse complement strand
CGTGACCGCCGCCTACCTGGCCCGCGCCGGCGTCAAGGTTCTGATCCTGGAACGCCGCGAGCTCCTCGGCGGTGCCTGCGTCACCGAGGAGCTCTGGCCAGGTTATAAGGTTTCCACGGCCGCCTACGTCAACAGCCTGCTCCGGCCCGAGATCATCCGCGATCTGGAGCTCAAGCGGCATGGCTTCAAGATGCTGCCCCGGAACCCGTCCTCGTTTACGCCCTTCCCGGACGGCCGCTCGCTCATGCTGGGCCCCAACAAGGCTCTGACGCACCGGGAAATCTCGAAATTCTCGACCAAGGACGCGGACGCGCTGCCGAAGTACGAACGGATGCTGGAACGAGTGGCCGCGTTCATCGAGCCCACGCTCATCCAGACTCCACCCAACCCGTGGTCTTTCAATCCCCGGAACCTGCTCCAGCTTGCCAAGCTCGGTCTGGCGTTCGCCAAGCTCGGCACCGATGGACAGAAGGCAATCGAGATTCTCACCGGCGCGGCAACGCCGATCCTCGATCGCTGGTTCGAATCGGAGCAGCTGAAGGTCACCCTGGCCACCGACGCCATCATCGGCGCCATGGCGTCGCCGTCCATGCCGGGTACGGCCTATGTGCTCTTTCACCATGTCATGGGCGAGTGCGACGGAATTCGCGGGGTCTGGGGCTACGTGCGTGGCGGGATGGGTGGGGTCAGCAATGCCATTGCGGCGGCTGCTCTCGAGGCCGGGGCGGAGATCCGCACCAGTTCGGAGGTAACCAGGATTTTGGTGAAGAACGGTGAGGCGGCTGGGGTGGCGCTCAAGGATGGGACCGAGATCCGGGCCCGGCGGGTGGCCAGCGGAGCGGATGCCCATGTGACCTTCCTCAAGCTGCTCGGGGGTCAGGACCTGCCCCCCGACTTCGTCGAAGAGGTCCGGAACATAGACTACAGCAGCGCCAGCCTGAAGATCAACATATCGCTGAGTGAGCTTCCCGATTTCAAGGCGGTCCCGGGCACTACGGCCGGGCTGCAGCACCGGGGCACCATTCACATTTCGCCCACCATGGAGTACATCGAGCGGGCGTACGACTGCGCCAAATACGGCTGCCCATCTGAGTATCCGATCATCGAAGCCACCATCCCCTCGGTGCTGGATGATACGCTGGCGCCGCCGGGACACCATGTGATGTCGATGTTCACCCAGTACTTCCCCTACAAACTGGCGCCAGGCCTTTCACTTCAGGAAGAGAAGGAGAAGTACGCCGAGCGCTGCTTCGACCTGATGAACGAGTACGCCCCCAACTTCAGGCGCTCTGTGATTGGCCGCCAGGTTCTGGCTCCGACCGACCTGGAGAAGCGCTTCGGGCTCACCGGCGGCAACATCATGCAAGGGGCGATGTCGCTGAGCAGTCTGTCGTTCATGCGCCCGGTGCCGGGCTACGCCGACTACCGCACGCCGATCCGAGGCCTCTACATGTGTGGCGCTGCTACCCATCCCGGCGGAGGGGTCATGGGTGCCTGCGGCTACAACGCTGCGCGCGAGATCCTGCGTGACATGCGCCGCCGGGTAAAGTCCTGAGGCCTGAGGGTCATCCATTGCCCAACCATCACCTGACCATCGCCGAGGGTCTGGCTCGACTCCCCAGCCCTGAAGGGGAGCGGTTTGTTGAGCTTTTCACGCACGGCACTCTGGCGGTGGAGCTCTACGCGCCGAGAGGTGACGATCCCCAAACGCCTCACACCCGGGACGAGGTGTACGTGGTGGCCCAGGGGTCCGGTTACTTCCGGAACGGCGGCGAGCGGCATCAGTTCGGCCCGGGTGACGTCCTCTTCGTTCCTGCCGCCGCCCTGCACCGCTTCGAGGAGTTCTCCGACGACCTGGCGGTCTGGGTCTTTTTCTATGGCCCCGAAGGCGGGGAGAGATGATGGAGCGCACTCTCGATCGCGAGTTCTATTTCTCGGAAGAGATCTTCGCTCGTGAGAAAGAGCGAATCTTCTGCCGGGAATGGATCGGCGCGGGCCGTGAGGAGGAGCTGCCTGGGGCGGGTGACTATCTGATAGTCGAGGTCGCAGGTGAGAGCATCCTCGTGGTGCGGACCCGGGCGGGCACGCTGGCGGCCCACTACAACGTCTGCCGGCATCGCGGGTCGCGTCTGGTGCCCGAGGACTCCAGAGGGTCCTTGGGCGGGTCCATTCGCTGCCCCTATCACTCCTGGACCTACACTCTCGAGGGTGCCCTTCGCACCGCTCCCCACCTCGATGAAGAAGAAGGCTTCACCAAGGCCAGCCTCGGCCTCTACCCGGTGGGAATCGAGAGCTGGGGCGGGTTTTTCTTCCTCAACCTCACTCCTGCCGAAGCCTCCAGCCGCGGCTACAGTCTGCTGTCCCAGTTAGGTGAGGTGCCGGAACGGCTGCGGCGGTATCCGCTCGCCCAACTCCGCTCGGGGCGGCGGATCGTGTACCAAGTGGAGGCCAACTGGAAGGTGTTACTGGAGAACTACAACGAATGCTATCACTGCGGTCCGGTGCACCCCGAGCTTTGCCGGCTGGTACCGGCCTTCAAGCAGCGCGGGGGATCGGACCTGGATTGGGAGCGGGGCATCCCGCACCGTGAGGGAGCCTGGACGTTTACCGAGAGTGGCACGACCAGCCGCCAGCCGTTCGATGGGCTCAACGACGATGAACGCACCCGCCACAAGGGAGAGCTGGTCTATCCCAACTTCATGATCAGCCTCTCTGCCGATCACGTCACGGCGTACACCGCCTGGCCCCGAACACCGGGGCACACCACGATCGTCTGCGATTTTCTATTCCATCCGTCCGAAATGGCGCTGCCAGGGTTTGATCCGGCGGATGCGGTCGACTTCTGGGACCGGGTGAACCGGCAGGACTGGGCCATCTGTGAGAACGTGCAGCGCGGGATGCAGTCGCGGGTCTTCCAGCACGGGTACTACGCACCTATGGAGAGCGCCAGCCTGGACATTCGGCGGTATGTCAAGGAGAAGCTGGGAATCTTCTCACGCCTTTCATGAAGCGGGACTATGAGTACGTCGTTCTCGGTCTGGGAGGGTTCGGCAGTGCCGCGGCGTACTGGCTCTCCAAACGGGCCGGCGCCGAAGTGCTGGGGCTGGAGCAGTTCGAGCTGGGCCACGTCCAGGGTGAGTCGCAGGATCACTCCCGGATCATCCGGCTCTCCTACCACACCCCGGGGTACGTTGAGCTCGCCAAACACGCTTATCGTGCCTGGGCCCAGCTGGAGCGAGACTCGGGCGAGCAGCTGATGCTCCGCACCGGCGGTCTCGACTTTGCCCCTCGGGTGAGCGCCATTCCGCTGAGCAACTATTCCCAGAGCATGGATGCGGCGGGCGTCAGCTACGAGACGCTGGACGCTGGAGAGATCATGCGCCGCTGGCCTTCGTTCCGGCTGAGCGACGACATCCACGGTCTCTATCAGGCCGAGAGCGGGATCGCCATGGCGGCGAAGGGCAACGCGGCACACCAGCGGATGGCCCGTGAGAACGGTGCAACACTGCGCGACCGGGCTCCGGTGGAAGCGATCCGGCCATCCACCGGTGAAATCGAGGTCGATGCCGGCGGAGTGCGGTACCGCTGTGGACGCCTGATCATCGCAGCGGGCGCCTGGTCGAACCACGCCCTTGCTCCGTTCGGGATTCAGCTGCCGCTCACCGTCACCCAGGAACAAGTGACGTACTTCGCCAGCCCCAGCCTGGCGGACTTCCAGCCGGAGCGATTTCCGATCTGGATCTGGATGGATGATCCCTGCTACTACGGGTTTCCGGTGTTCGGAGAGGCGGGGCCGAAGGTCGGCCAGGATGCCGGGGGCAGAGAAGTGACGGCGGAGACGAGGACGTTCGAGCCGGACCAGCCTGCGCTGCAGCGGGTCCGGGACTTCCTCGCCAGGTACATCCCGAGCTTGTTGGGCCCGATCATCTACACCAAGACCTGCCTCTACACGCTCACGCCCGACCGTGACTTCGTGCTCGATGCGCTACCGCACCATCCCAACGTGTCGATCGCGATCGGTGGCGGGCACGGGTTCAAGTTCGCCTCGCTGATTGGACGGATCCTGTCTGAATTGGCCCTCGACGGCAGCACCGAGCACAATCTCGAGCCGTTCCGGACCGACCGCGCCCTCCTGCAGTTGGCAAATCCTCCCAAGAACTACATGGTGTGACGGCTTCCGCCCTGCATGACCCCCCGGTCGAGGAGGGACCGGCGCAGCTCCATCGTGAGATGGGATTCCGTGACCTACTCCTGTTCTACCTCGTCACCGGCTTCACCGTGCGCTGGATCGCCACCGCGGCCTCAGCGGGGCCCAGCGCTATCGTCATCTGGCTGATTGCCTGCCTGGCTTTCTACGTCCCGCTGATGTTTACCGTCCTGGAGCTCTCGTCCCGGTACCCCAACGAGGGTGGTTGCTACGTGTGGAGTAAGCGGGCCTTCGGCGATTTCGCAGGCTTCATCACTGGCTGGACCTACTGGGCCTGCAACCTCCCCTATTTCCCGGGTCTGTTCTACTTCACGGCCGCGGCCGCGCTCTTCATCGGAGGGCCGGAGTGGAGGCAGCTTGCCGACCGTCCGCTCTATTTCATCGTCTTCTCCCTCCTCGCTCTCACGCTTGCCGCCGGCCTCAACGTGCGCGGCCTGGCCGTGGGCAAATGGCTTCACAACCTGGGTGCCATAGGACTCTGGATCCCCGGCCTCCTGCTGTTGGCGCTCGGCCTCGCCGCCTGGGTCCGCTTTGGCTCGGCGACGGCCTTCACCAGCGAGAACATTGTGCCGAGCACCCGGCTCAAGGACATCGTCTTCTGGTCCACCATCGCCTTCTCTCTGAGCGGCCTGGAGAGCGCTTCGATGATGGGCGAGGAGATACGGGACGCGCGGCGCAACATCCCCCGCGCGCTGCTGCTGGCCGGCGCGCTGATTACCACGCTCTACGTTCTCGGAACGGTGGCAATCCTGGTCGCGCTGCCGCAGGCTGAGATTCTGCGTCTGGAGGGGTTCATGACCGCGATCGAGACCGTGAGCCGCAGGCTCGGTGTCGGCGGCCTGGTCCCGGTCATCGCTGTGCTGATCGTCGTGGGTGGGCTGGGGCAGGCCGGAGCATGGTTTGCAGCGGGGGGCCGGCTTCCATTTGTGGCCGGTCTCGACCGGTTTCTTCCGGCGGCCTTCGGAAGGATTCACCCACGGTACGGCTCGCCGCACATCAGCCTCATGACTCAGGCCGGAATCGCGGCGCTCTTCATTCTGCTGGGACAGGCCGGCACCACCGTGAAGGGCGCCTATGACGTGCTGGTCAGCATGGCCATCATCTCCTACTTCATCCCGTACCTTTTCATGTTCGCCTCGATGATCCGGCTCCAGCGAGAGCCTGTCGGTCCAGATGTCATCCGGGTGCCCGGGGGTCGGCCGGTCGCGGTCGCGCTTGCAGCGCTGGGCTTCGTCGTCACCACTGTCTCGATCGGGCTGGCCTTGATTCCAGCCGAAGACGAGCCGAACAAGGTACTCGCGGTCACCAAGGTCGCCGGCCTCACGATTCTCCTACTTGCCGGCGGTGCCCTGGTCTACTTCCTCGGCAGGCGGAGAGAGCATGCCCGGTCCTGACTCGCGGCTGCGTGACCTGGACCGGGCACGCTGGCGTATGGCACTGACGCTCACCGGAGCAACCGTCCTGCTCTACTTCGGGTTCATTGCCCTGGTGGCGTTCGGGCGCTCGCTGCTCGCCGTCCAGGTGATGCCCGGACTGAGCCTTGGGATACTGCTGGGCGCCATTGTAATCGTGGCCTCATGGATTCTCACCTGGGTCTACGTCCGTTGGGCCAACACAGTCTACGACCCGCAGGTTCGGGCGCTGCTGGAGTCCGGCCGATGACCCAGGCGCCGGGCCAAACCGCCATCGGGCAACCCGACGTTGTGGCCATGGCGTTCTTCTTCGTTTTCATCAGCATCACCCTCGCCATCACCTTCTGGGCCGCGCGCCGCACCAAGACCACGGAACAGTTCTATGCCGCCGGGCGAACGATCAGCGCCGGGCAGAACGGCTTCGCCCTGGCGGGCGACTACATGAGCGCTGCCTCGTTTCTCGGCATCGCGGGGCTGGTCTCGACCACCGGATTCGACGGGCTCATCTACTCCACCGGGTGGCTGGTCGGCTGGCCCGTGGTGCTTTTCCTCATCGCTGAGCCGCTGCGGAACCTGGGGCGGTACACCTTCGCCGACGTGGTGGCCATCCGGCTGCGGCAGACGCCGGTGCGTATCGCGGCGGCGCTGGGAACCCTGGCGACGGTGACACTTTATCTCATCGCACAGATGGTTGGCGCCGGCGGGCTCATCCGGCTCATGTTCGGCTTCAGCTACGAGCATGCCATCATCATGGTCGGCATCGTCATGATCGGGTACGTGCTCTTCGGTGGGATGATCGCCACGACCTGGGTACAGATCGTAAAAGCGGTGCTGCTCATGAGCGGCGCCCTGCTGCTGGCCCTGCTCGTGCTGATCCGCTTCAACATGAGTCCTGCTGCGCTGTTTGCAGCGGCGGCGGAGCGCTACGGTGCGGGCGTATTGGCGCCAGGCAAGCTGGTGTCGAATCCACTCGACGCAATCTCTCTAGGCATGGCCCTCATGTTCGGCACCGCCGGCCTGCCCCACATCCTCATGCGATTCTACACCGTGCCGGACGCCCGGGCGGCCCGCACCTCGGTCTTCATTGCCACTGGCCTCATCGGGCTCTTCTACCTGCTCACCTTCATCCTCGGCTTCGGAGCCATGGTGCTGATCGGTCCGGATGCCATCAGGGCCGTAGACAAGGGTGGCAATATGGCTGCCCCATTGCTTGCCGAGTTGCTGGGAGGCACCCCGTTTCTCGGATTCATCGCGGCGGTGGCGTTCGCGACCATTCTCGCCGTTGTCGCGGGCCTCACGCTTTCGGGTGCCGCCGCCCTATCCCACGATCTCTGGGTCAGTGTGGTGCGGAAGGGGCGCGCCGATGCCGGTGAGCAGCTGCGGGTCGCCCGGATCGCCACGCTGGCTCTTGGCATCGTGGCAGTAGCGCTGGGTATCACCTTCAAGGGTCAGAACGTGGCCTTCATGGTATCACTGGCATTCGCCATCGCCGCGAGTGCAAACTTTCCAGCGCTGGTCCTGGCGATCTTCTGGCGCCGCTATACGACTGCCGGTGCAGTCACCAGCATGGCCATCGGAACCGTTTCCACACTGACCCTCATCTATCTCTCGCCCACCATTCAGGTGGATATCCTCCAGCAGGGTAGCGCCTGGTTCCCGCTCAAGAACCCGGCGTTGGTGACTATCCCACTGTCGTTCCTCGCCGGCGTTCTGGTGTCGCTGCTGGTGCCGGAGCCTGAGGCGGCGGCGGGGTTCACCCGGTTGGAGCGTCAAACGCATCTGGGAACGGCGCTCGAGTGAGCCCCGAGGTCGTGATACCATCCCCCGTGG
>JBDTUV010000119.1:0-7461 GCA_040007575.1 Gemmatimonadales bacterium | reverse complement strand
GCTGCCTCATCATGGCCGGCGTCGGGATCGCGGGCAGCACCCGGGTGGGGAACGACGTCATCCTCGCGGGTCACGTGGGCGTCACCGATCACCTGGCGATCGGCGACCGCGCGCGAATCGCGGCTAAGAGCGCGATCTTCGGCGACGTCCCGGCAGGGGCGTCGTTCAGCGGTCACCCGGCGCGGCCCCATCGGCAATTCCTGCGGGCCCAGGCTGCCATGTACCGGCTCGCCCCAATCGTCGATGAGCTGGAGCGGCTGGTGCCGGAGCGGACGCGGCGTGGCTAGGCGTACCCTGTCCCAGCGCGCGCGGGTGAGCGGGATCGGCCTGCACACCGGCGCCTCGGCCTCAGCCATCTGTCAGGGCGCTCCGTCGGGGCAGGGCATCGTGTTCCGCCGCACCGACCTTCCCGGCACTCCGGTCATTCCCGCCCGCTTGAGCGAGGTTCAGTCCACCGAGCGCCGCACCGTGCTGGGACAGGGCGAGACGGTGGTGCAGACGGTCGAGCACGTGCTCGCCGCCGCGGCCGCGCTCCAGATCGACGATCTCACCATCGACCTCGACGGGCCAGAGGCGCCGATCGGCGATGGGTCGTTCGCTCCATACCTGACCGCGCTGGAGCAGGCGGGCATCACCGAGCAGCCGGGCGAACCGGTGGTGTACCGGGTGACCACGGCATCAGAGATTTCCGAGGCCGACTCGTCCTACGTGGTCGCGCCCGCCAAATCGCTTCGGCTCACCACCACTATCGAGTGGCCTCACCCCCTCATCGGGCGGCAGACCGGGTCATACGACATCACGCCGAGTGGATTTGCCCGGGAGCTGGCTCAGGCCCGGACGTTCGGATTTCTTCGTGAAGCCGACGCCCTCCGGGCTCGTGGCCTCGCCCTGGGTGCCGCGCTCGAATCCACTCTGGTACTCTCCGATGACGGCCTGGTCGGCGGATCCCTTCGCTGGCCCGATGAATTTGTGCGCCACAAAGCCGGCGACATTCTGGGTGATCTGGCATTGATCGGCGGCCGGGTCCAAGGCCACATTGTCGCCACCAAGCCGAGCCATCAGGGCAACATTGCGCTAGCGCGTTGGCTCACCCGCACCGGACAGCGAGATGGAGGCGTTGTGATGGACATCGGTCGCATTCTGGACGTGATCCCTCACCGGTATCCGTTCCTGCTGGTGGATCGGATCATCGAGGTCGAGGGTACCAAGCGGATCGTCGGGATCAAGAACGTGACGATCAACGAGCCGTTCTTTCAGGGCCATTTCCCCGGCCACCCGATCATGCCGGGCGTCCTCATCATCGAGGCGATGGCGCAGGTGGGTGGTATGCTGCTCCTCGGTACGATCGAGGATCCGGAACAGAAGGTGGTGTACTTCATGTCGCTCGACAACGTCAAGTTCCGCCGCCCGGTCCTTCCTGGAGACCAGCTCCGCTGCGAGCTCGAGATGCTGCAGAACCGCGGGCGCACCTGCCGCATGAAAGGCGTGGCCTATGTGGACGGCCAGGTTGTGGCTGAAGCGGAGATGATGGCGCGGGTGGTGGATCGGTGATCCACCCGACGGCACTGATCGATCCATCGGCCAGGTTGGGCACCAGCGTGACCGTCGGGCCCTATGCCATCATCGGGCCCCAGGTGACGGTCGGCGATCGCTGCCGGATCGGTCCCCGGGCGACCCTGCAGCGGAACGTGCGTCTAGCCGAAGACGTGCGGATCGGCGATGGGGCAATCCTGGGCGGAGACCCGCAGGACCTCAAGTACGGCGGGGAAGAGACCTGGGTCGAAGTGGGGCAGGGCACCATCATCCGCGAGTACACCACGATCAACCGTGGTACCGCCGCGACGTTCAAGACCACCGTTGGCGCACGATGCTTCATCATGACCTACGTACACCTGGCGCACGACTGTCATGTCGGCGACGACGTGGTGATCGCCAATGCCACCCAGTGCGCCGGGCATGTCACCATCCACGATCGCGCCATCCTCAGCGGACTCAACGCCGTGCATCAGTTCGTCACCATCGGTACCTACGCCTTCGTCGGTGGCGGCTCCCGTGTCAACCAGGACATCCCCCCGTACGTGAAGGCGGTCGGCAACCCGATGGAGCTTTACGGCCTCAACTCCCTCGGTCTCCAGCGGGCGGGCTTCTCGGGCGAGACGGTGGCCGCACTCAAGCGGGCATACCGGCTCTTCTTCAACTCCGACCTGAATCTGTCGCAGGCCCTGGAACGGGCTCGCACCGACCTGCCTGCGTTCCCTGAGGTGGAGCGCTTCCTGACGTTCGTCGAGTCGAGCGAGCGAGGCGTGCCGGCGTGACGGCACGGCTGCCGGTTGGCGTCCTCGGTGTGGGCGCTCTGGGGCAGCACCACGCCCGCCATCTCGCCGGCCTCGGCGACGTACGCCTCGTGGGAGTGTACGACGTGGACGCAGCCCGGGCGACGAAGATCGCCGGTGAGTTGGGGACCCTCGCCTTCCCTGACATGGACAGCCTCCTGGCGCAGGTGGAGGCCGTCACCGTCGCGGTACCGACCCCGGCCCACGCCGAGGTTGGTCTCCGGGCGCTCAGCCGTGGCGTACCGGTCCTCATGGAGAAGCCGCTCGCCGCAACGCTGGCCGAAGCCGATGATCTGATCGCGGAGGCCAGACGGCGGCAGGTTCAGCTCCAGGTCGGGCACATCGAGCGCTACAACCGGGCCATTCGGGCGGCGGCGGCCTATCTGGATGGACCCCGCTACATAGAAAGTCTCCGGCTGGCGCCGTTTCAGCCCCGGGGTACCGACGTCGCGGTGGTCCTCGACCTGATGATTCACGATCTCGACCTGGTACTCCACCTCACCGGCAGCGTGGCCACCGAGGTTCGGGCGTCGGGGCTTCCGGTCCTCTCACCTCACCTGGACATCGCGAACGCCCGGGTCGAGTTCGCCAACGGCGCTGTGGCGCTGGCCACTGCCTCGCGGGTTGCACGCGAGCGGGTCCGCCGGCTGCGACTCTTCCAACCCAATGGTTACTTCTCACTCGACCTCGCCACCGGCGGTGGGGAGTTCATGCGGGTGCGGGATGGTTGGCAGCCTGGCACTGGTCGAGAGCTGGCCGACGTCGTGGAACGGATCGAGCTGGCGGCGCCTGAGGCAGATGCGCTGTCGCTCGAGCTCCAGAGCTTCGTGCACGCAATCCGCGGAGAGCGAGAGGTCGTGGTCCGCGGCGAGGAGGGGCGCGCTGCCCTCGAGCTCGCCTTGCGAGTTGCGGACGCGGTACGGACCCCGCCCCTCGCCGTCACCGCCCACAGATGATTCAGGGAGCCGCGCCTCGCATTTTCATCTCCGCTGGCGAGCCGTCGGGTGATCTCCACGGGGCTGGTGTGGTCCGCGCACTGCGAACGCGCTACCCCGATGCCACCATCGAAGCACTCGGTGGGCCACAGATGGCTCGGGCCGGAGCCACCCTACGGTATCGGATGGAAGGGCTCGCTGCCTTCGGTCTGGTCGAGGTGGTCACTAAGATCCGGGCCCATTACCGGCTGCTCCGGGCGCTGCAGAAGGACTTCAAGGTAGGGCGCTATGATCTGGTGATCCTGGTCGATTACCCCGGCTTCCACGTCCGGGTGGCCGAAGCCGCCCACGCCACCGGCACCAAGGTTCTGTACTACATCGCGCCCCAGCTGTGGGCCTGGCGGCCGGGCCGGGCGCAGCGGCTGGCCGCCGCGGTGGACCGGCTGGCAGTGGTGCTGCCATTCGAGCAGATGTTCTTCGAAGGGCTGGGGCTTCGGAGTGAGTACGTGGGACACCCGCTGGTTGACCGCGGGCCCTGGCCAACACGCGACCGGGCCCGGGCCCAGCTTGGAATCCCTGACTCCAGCCGGGTGCTCGGCCTCTTTCCGGGTAGTCGCGCGCAGGAGATCCGACGCCTGTGGGAGCCGTTCCGGGATGCGGCGTTGAGGCTGCTGCACGAAGGGGCATGCGACCGCGTCCTGGTGGCAGGGATCCCCGAGGGTCAATATCCCAATCCAGGGCCCATCGAGGTCCTTCGGGGCGATCCGGTGCCGCTCTTTGCCGCGGCGAACGCTGCGCTGGCAAAGTCCGGAACCACCACGCTCGAGGCAGCGCTGGCGGATACACCCATGGTCGTGGCGTACAAGGTTCACCCGCTCACGTACGCCATGTTCCAAAGGGTCCGAACAGTGCAGTGGATCAGCCTGGTCAACCTGGTCGCCGGCCGCGAGGTAGTGCCGGAGCTGCTACAGGAGCACGCCTCCGCGAGAGAGCTGGCGGCTGCCGTTGCGCCGCTGCTCAAGCCTGACGATCCCCGCACCGTGGCTCAGCGTCAGGGGCTGGCGCTGGTGCGTGAACGGCTGGGAGAAGCCGGCGCCACGACGAGAGTCGTCGCTCTGGCCGCTGAGCTGCTGGAGCCGAGCGACTGAAGATATCTCCCGCGGTGGCCCGGGCCGTCACCCTGCCCGCAGTATGGGTTCTGGCCTCTTCCTGGCGTATCACGGTGACCCATGAGGAGCGCTGGCGGGTCCTGCGCCAGGCAAACCGGCCGCACGTCTTTCTGCTCTGGCACGAGGTTCTGCTTCCGCTGCTCTGGCAGCATCGTAATCAGGGCGTCGCCATCGTGGTGAGCGAGGCGCGCGATGGCCAATACCTGTCAGATGTCGCTACCTCGCTTGGATATCGTACCGTGCGCGGGTCGAGCACTCGGGGCGGAGCGCGCGCCCTGCTGGGCGCCGTGCGTGAGCTTCGGGCCTCAGGCGCGGTGGCATTCACACCGGATGGCCCCCGCGGCCCCCGCCGCGAGCTCAAGCCAGGGGTTGTGGCCGCGGCCCAGCGGGGTGGCGCTGTGATAGTGCCGATTCACGCGGAGGCGGACCGCGCCTGGCGATTACATTCCTGGGACCGGTTCATGATTCCCAAGCCGCTCGCGCGCGTGCGGATTACCTACGGCCGCCCGTTCGAGGTCGCGGAGGGCGAAGCGGGGCTGGCGGAGGGGTTGGCACGGGCGGCGGAGGGTCTCGACGAGGTCTCGAGGACAGGCCCATGACGCGACGAGGCGACACTCATCGGGTAGTGCGCTGGCTCTGGACCAGCCGGCGGCCGGATGCGCGGCTTGCGCGCCTTGCGCTCCTGCCAGCCTCCGGGCTCTGGCGTGGCGCCATGGCCGCGCGGGAGCTCGCCTATCGTCACGGCTGGCTCGCCGTTCACGACCTGCCGCTTCCCTCTGTCGCAGTCGGCAACCTCACCGTGGGCGGCTCCGGCAAAACGCCCATAGCCATCTGGATCGCTCGCTACTACGTATCCCGCGGCCTGGTGCCGGGCATCCTGCTCCGCGGCTACGGCGGCGATGAAACCCTGGTGCACCAGCACGCGGTGCCCGAAGCCCAGGTCATCGCCGATGCCGACCGGGCAGCCGGAGCGGAGCGGGCGCTGGCCCGGGGAGCGGAGGTGCTGGTCCTGGACGACGCGTATCAGCGTCTGGACGTCCGCCGAGACCTCAACATCGCCGTGGTGAGCGCCGAGACCACCCGGGCCGTCCGCTGGCCGCTTCCCGCGGGGCCGTGGCGTGAGGGACTGGGCGCCCTGGATCGTGCCGACGCCGTCATCGTCACCCGGAAGCGCGCGACAGCGGAGGCGGCGCTCGCCCTGGCTGCAGATCTGCAGAGTCGAGTCCGGGGACCGATCGCCATTGCTTATCTGGGGCTTCGCTACCTCGAGGGGATGGTGAGCGGCACCCGCCAGCCAGCCTCGGCGCTGGCGGGCAAGCGAGTGGTGGCGGCATCGGGCATCGCGGATCCGGATGCCTTCGTGGCCCAGACCAAGGCAACCGGAGCGGCGGTGCAGGTGGCCACCTGGAAGGACCACCACGATTACCGGGACGAAGATGTAGCCTGGCTGGCTCACGCCGCGCGCCGGGCCGATCACGTGGTGATCACCCAGAAGGATGCGGTGAAGCTGCGAAACCGATGGCCCAACTCCGTTCCTGAGCCGCTCGTCGCCGTGCTCGATCTGGAGTGGGAAGAAGGTGGCGACCGGATCGCGGCCGCCCTGGACGCGGTCGTGACGCCGGTGGAAAGACTCTAAACACAACCTCTTGGAGCGTACCGGATCTTTATGAGCACCGTCATTCGTCCGAATCAAGATGTCGTCCGTCCAGATAAGGACAAGTTTCTCAGCGAGGAAAACCCATTCGAAGCAATGATGTCGCGCTTCGATTACGCGGCCACGCGACTGAGTCTCGATCCAGGGCTGTACAAGGTCCTCCGGAGCCCCGAGAAGCAGATCATTGTCTCGGTACCGATCCAGCGAGACAACGGAGAGACGGACGTCTACGTGGGGTACCGGGTGCTCTACAACACCTCCCGGGGGCCGGCCAAGGGAGGTATCCGGTTCGACATGAACGTCACGCTGGACGAGGTGAAGGCGCTGGCGGCGTGGATGACCTGGAAGTGCGCCGTAGTCAACATTCCGTTCGGCGGCTCCAAGGGCGGCGTGGTGTGTGACCCCAGCACCATGTCGAACTCCGAGCTCGAGCGGGTCACCCGGCGCTATACCTCGGCCATTATCGATACACTGGGACCCGATTCCGACGTACCCGCTCCCGACATGAACACCAACGAGCGAATGATGGCGTGGATCATGGATACCTACTCCATGCACAAGCGCCACACGGTCACCGCCGTGGTCACCGGCAAGCCGGTGGAAATGGGCGGCTCACTGGGTCGGCGCGAGGCGACCGGCCGCGGGTGCATGCTGGTGACCCGCCAGGCACTCAACAAGCTTCGCATGCCGGTCGAGGGCAGCCGTGTTGCGGTGCAGGGCTTTGGCAACGTCGGATCGATCTCGGCCCAGCTGATGGAACAGCAGGGGATGAAGGTCATCGCGGTGAGCGATAAGTCCGGTGGGATCTACAATCCCAAGGGCCTCAGGATCAAGGAAGTGATACAGCATGTGCGGCAGCATCGCTTTCTCAGCGGCTACACCGAGGCCGAGCAGATCACCAACGACCAGCTCCTCGCGCTCGACTGCGATGTCCTGGTGCCGGCGGCGATGGAGAACGTCATTACCAGCCACAACGCGGCCGACATCAAGGCCCGGATCATCTGCGAGGGGGCCAACGGTCCGACAACCGCGGGCGCCGACAAGATCCTGGAAGAGAACGGCGTCTTCGTCATCCCCGACATTCTCGCGAATGCGGGCGGGGTGACGGTCAGCTACTTCGAATGGGTGCAGGACCGGGGCGGGTACTTCTGGGATGAGGAAACGGTGAATCAGCGGCTGGAGCGCATCATGGTGCAGTCGTTCGACGAGGTGGCCGCGATGGCCGGACGCCACGGCATCAATATGCGCATCGGCGCCTACATGCTGGCCATCGAGCGGGTGGCGGCGGTGCACCGGCTGAGAGGGATGTATGCCTGAAGGCGGGGCAGCGGGGCAGCGGGGCGGCAGGGCAGTACAGTGTGACCTGGGAT
>JBDTUV010000118.1:0-7519 GCA_040007575.1 Gemmatimonadales bacterium | reverse complement strand
GACACCCCGCGCTTCGGGACTTCGATCTATAACCCGGGCCGCTACAAGTACCACAACTCCCCCCGCGAGGACCCCGGCTACCGGATCGACCGGCCCGACGAGCGCACCCGCCGAATTCAGCAGTTGATTCTCGTGCAGCAGTTCACCTACATCGGGGCCCCGCACGTCTGGAACGGCGACGAGGTAGGAATGTGGGGTGCGGATGATCCCGACGACCGGAAGCCGATGCTGTGGTCCGACCGGCGTTACGACGACGAGGTTGTGCATCCCTTCGGCCGGCGCCGCCACCGCGATCGCGTCGTACCCGACACCGCGCTCTTCCGGGTCTACCGGGAGCTGATTGCCTTACGGAAGCAGAACCTTCCGCTCCTGGTCGGCGGGACACTGAGCTGGCTCCTAACCGACGATAAGCTCGGCCTCTTGGCGTATGACCGTGTGCTCGGTGACCAGCGGGCCATCGTTGCCTTCAACAACTCGGATGCGACGCAGGAGATTGCCGTGGCGGCGGATGGGAGGTATCGGGTCGCCTTCCCGGCGGGCGGCATGGCGACCGTCGCTCGTGGAACGCTGAAGGCTCAGCTACCGGCTCGGACGGCGAGGGTATGGATTCGGGAGTAACTGCGCACCACGGAAGCACGGAAGACACGGAAGTTGCACGGAATGCAGGACTAGAGCAGCATCCTTCTGATACCATGGGGGAGAAGGTGAACATTGAAGTTCATCAGAAGACCGGAGGACAACCCTTGCAGGCGTAGGTAGGTGAGGAGCTGTGCCGAATGAATTGGAAGGAGTTTGTCTACAGATTTTATCTCAACAACCAGCGAGTTTTCGATTAGCAAGTCAATGATATAGCCTTTTGAGAGCTGTATTCCTTTGTATTCGACTGGCAAGGCGAGTTGGCTGTCATAGCTGATTCCTCGAAGCTCCAGTTCGCGGCACAGGCAAGCGTGGTAGCTCGTTTCAAGTAGGCCCGGACCCAGGTGGCGATGTACCTCAATGGCTGCCCCGATGGTTACATCGCTAAGCCGATTGGTTGCATGCTTGATGAGCCCCACGCGCCCCCCCACAAAACCCCATCATAGAGGTTCGGGGCGCGAACTCATCGTCTTTTTCATGCATCAGGAGTCTTTCTTCCGTGCCGCTTCCGTGTCTTCCGTGCTTCCGTGGTAAGCAGTTACCAACGCTCCTCCAGCAGTACCAAGCCCGATCCGGTCGTGAGCGAGACCGCGCCGTTCATCACTGTAGCAACAACGCCGGAGTAGGCGTCCACCAACTCGGTGCCGTCCGGGAACACGCCGAACACAGCTAACGTCTTGGCGCCTTCCCCCTGATCCATGGCCACCAGCACGCGATCGACCCGGCCGCCCGACTCGAGCGTGCGGCTGAAGATGTACGGCTTCGCTTGAAGGGTCAGATGCACGCCGGCCCCGACGGCCGGATGGGCCCGCCGGAATCGGCCCAGCTTCCGCCAGTGTTTCAGGACTGGGGCAGCGGTGCCTCGCTCCAGATCTCCCCAATTCATGAATGACCGGAGATTGGCATCGCCCTCGGCGCCATGGACCTTGAGCGGCCGCGCGAGCTCGTCTCCGTAGTAGATCTGGGCGCCGCCCGGCGCGAGGAGGAGGCGGGTCCCGGCGCCGAGTGGATCCCGCCGGTCCCGGTCGTACGGCGACCCGTCGTCGTGGGAGCTGACGTAGTTGAGGATCGCGACCCCTCGTAGCTGCCCATCGTGGAGTGTCGCTGAGTACCTCGTGAAGAGCCCGTCCAGGGATCCGGCGGTATCGCCCTTGAAGCCGAAGTTGATGAGGCCGTCGTAACCGTTGGCGAAGAAGTCCACGGTTCGGTCGCCAAAGTTGTAGTCCCTTCCCTGGCTCGGTTCCCAGCCATAGACCTCGCCTACCATGTAGAACGGGAGAGCGTCCAGGACCTTGGCCGGATGCGCCCGCTTCCAGTCCCCCAACGCCCGCGCGGCTTCCCCCTTCAGCTCGGCGCTCACCGAGGCTCCGAAGTGCTTGGCGGTGTCGAGCCGGTAGCCGTCGAAGCCGAGCTCGCGCACCCAGTCGGTGAGCCACTTGATGACGTAATAGCGCGGCGCCTTCGGATACCCGGTGCGCCGGAAGAACGCGTCGAGCGAGGCCCGCTCGGCAATCAGCCGGCCCTCACGCCGCCACTTCTCGACCAAGGCAGGGGGAAGCTCGACCGGATCGTCCCGGTCGGTGCGGACATCCGGGAGGGTGGCGACCAGGGTGCAGTCCACGGTGGTGATATAGTCCCGGTAGGAGCAGTTGGGGCCCGTGCGGACCCAATCGTCAGGCCAGGGCGGATCCTTCGGGGTCACAGGGCCCGTGTGGTTGATGACGGCGTCCATGAGGACCCGAATGCCATGGCGGTGGGCCGCGTCCACCACAGCGCGGAGTTCGTCCTTGGTTCCCAGCGCCTGGTCCACGGCAGTCCAGTCGCGGGTCCAATAGCCGTGGTATCCGTAGGTCTTTCCCGTTCCCTCGTCGACGCCTGCGTGGATCTGCTCCACGAAAGGGGTCATCCAGATGGCGCTCACGCCCAGGCTGTCGAAGTAGCCCTCCTCGATCTTCTGGAGCACGCCGGCGAGGTCGCCGCCCTCGAAGTTGCGCAGCAGCGCTCCGTCCTGCGCACGGCCCAGCGCCCGGTCGTTGCCGGGATCACCGTTCTGGAAGCGGTCGGTGAGGAGAAAGTAGACCGTCGCACTGTTCCAGAACGTCGACGGCTCGACGACTGGGACGGTCGGAGCCGGACGGGCGTTCTCGGTTTGCGCCTTGCGGCCACATGCGCCCGCCAGGGCGGCCACTAAGAACAACAGCGCACCACGGAAACACGGAAGCCACGGAAGTGGCACGGAAACAGAAGCATCACTGCAGTAGTCCTGGGGATTTTGTGGGGCTGTAGGGCCATCCTTCAGTTCATCAGAAGATCGAGAAACGAGGCTAACAATTCCGTGTTGATTCCGTGTCTTCCGTGTTTCCGTGGTGCGCAGTTGCTTTGCCATAATCAGACGGAGGAGGGAGGGAACCCTGGATGCCACGTTCCGGACTCCGGCTCATCCTTGTCTTCCACCCGTAGTGTGAGCGCTGCGGCAAGGAGCAGCGACGCGCCGCCGATGGCGAGGGCGTAGATCGCCTGCCCCTCGAAGAAGCGACCCACCAGGAAACCGAGGAGGGCCGCCGCGACGATCTGGGGGATCACGATGAAGAAATTGAATACGCCCATGTAGTAGCCCAGTTTCGACGGCGGCAGCGACCCCGTCAGGATCGCGTATGGCATCGCGAGGATGCTGGCCCACGCGATCCCGACCCCTACCATGGAGCCCAGCAGAAACCTGGGGTCCTTGAGCAGGAGGATCGACAGGAGCCCGAGGGCCCCACAGACCAGGCAGATCGCGTGCGCGATCCTGCGATTGGTCCGCCGAGCCAGGATCGGGATTCCGAAGGCGACGACGGCCGCGACGCCGTTGTAGGTGCCGAAGCCGACCCCCACCCAGTTGGCGCCCTCATTGTAGATGACCGAGGTGGTGTCGGTGGTGCCATAGAGATGGCTGGTCACCGCCGGTGTCGTGTAGATCCACATGGCGAAGAGCGCGAACCAGGAGAAGAACTGGACCCACGCCAGCTGCTTCATGGTGTGGGGCATGTCCTGGAAATCGTTCAGGATGGTGACGAAACCGTTGTCGTAGCGCCCACCCCGCTGCAGCAGACCGCTCAGAATGAGTAGCAGACCAACCACGCTCACACCGGCCGATAGAATCATCACCTGATAGAGGGCGGCACGAGCCAGCCAGGCGCTGAGCAGCAGTCCGACCGCGAGCAGGATCGAGCCCACGCGGATCTGACGGCCGCCGTTCAGCCTGAACCCCTCGGCCGTCCGCCGCTCCACTGTGGCGCCCTCCCGCGCCTGGTTCTCCGTGAAGTTGGCCATCTCCTCGGGCGCGTATTCCTTCGACCGCAGCACCGTCCACAACACCGCCAGGAAGAACACCGCGGCGCCGAAGTAGAACGAGAGCCGCACCGAGTCCGGGATCATGTGTGGTGGCGCCTCGTTGCTCACGCCGAACTGATTGGTCAGGAGCCAGGGGAGGATGGAGGCCGCCACCGCGCCGGTACCGATGAGGAAGCTCTGCATCGCGAAGCCGGTGGTCCGCTGCTCCGACGGAAGGTTGTCGCCCACGAACGCGCGGAACGGCTCCATGGAGATGTTGATGGAGGCGTCCATGATCCAGAGCATACCGGCCGCCACCCACAGCGCCGGGGAGTTGGGCATCACCAGCAGCGCGGCCGATGCGAGGATCGCACCGGTCAGGAAGTAGGGGCGCCGCCGGCCCAGGCGATTCCACGTGCGATCGCTCAGGTAACCGACGATCGGCTGGATCAGGAGCCCGGTGACAGGCGCGGCGATCCATAGGAGCGGGATGTTCTCCACTTTGGCGCCCAGGGTCTCGAAAATCCGGCTCACGTTCGCGTTCTGCAGTGCGAAGCCGATCTGAATGCCGAGGAAGCCGAAGCTCATGTTCCAGATTTCCCAGAACGTGAGCCGCGGCTTGGACCGGACGTGGAGGGCAGGAGCAGCAACCGACGATGCCATGTGCCTTAACCTCAGTGGAAAGATGTCACGCTTGAGCGGCCATAACTAACAGCGCACCACGGAAACACGGAAGGCACGGAAGGGGCACGGAACCAACAACAAAACGTTTTGATGTTTTCTCCGTGCTGTTTCCGTGCATCCCGTGCTTCCGTGGTGAAGCCCATCTGCAATGCTCATCCGCCACTCATCTCACCTGCGAGATTCGCATCCCCTGACCGCCGGGCGCCATCCAAGCGGCGGAGCAGCTCGTCCACCTCGGGGTCGGCGAAGATCTCGTCGAGCAGGCGCCGCATCGGGCGCTGCCAGTTGGGGCGCGCGGACGACGGGGTTCCCGGGAGGTTCACTGCCACCTCTTCGAGCCAGAGGTCCTCCAGCCAGGGTACCACCAGCGGGCTGTCCGACCGGCCGAGCCACTCCAGCAGCGCACTCAGAAAGGCGCGAGGGTCCTCCACGGTGCTGCCTACGTGGTCAGCGAGCCACCGGGTAGCTCTCGATCGTTCCTCGGTGACTGCCGGGACTCCCGGCTCGGCCAGGAGGCCATGGCGCACCCGGTCGGGAATGTCGTTGCCTTTGAGCCAACCGGCGAAGGTCGGCGTGTCGTGGCTGCCGATGAGGGCCATGTCAGCCGCGGTCGGCGGGGCGACGTCCGGGCCATCCGAGGCCTGGAACATCGCGAGGTACATCCCCCAGATCCGGTGACGCGGTAACGCCTCTAATATCTCGCGAGGCACGGTGCCCAGGTTCTCGCCGACGACCTCGCACCGGTGGCGGTTCGACTCCAGGGTCAGCACGGCGAACAGCTCCTCGGCGGGATACGAAACGTAGGTCCCGTCGTGGAGCCCGAATCCGTGGGGGATCCAGTACAGACGAGTCCAGGCCATAATGTGGTCCACCCGGAGCACACCCGCGAGCCCGGCCTGGTGGGCGACGGATGCCGCCAGGTATCGGTGACCCTCGCGACGCGACGCTTCCGGAAGCACCGGACTGAAGCCCCAGTCCTGGCCGCTCGGGAAGCCCTGGTCGGGAGGCGCACCCACCGACATCCCGTCGCCGAACAGGGTCTGGCGGGACCACGGATCGTAGCCGTCGGGGTGGCCGCCTACCGCCAGGTCGAGGCCCAGGCGGAACCCGTCGTGGTCCAGGTGCTGCCTCAGGTCGTGAAGCTGGCGGCGCGCCAGAGTCTGGGCCACGAGGTGAAAGCGCTCCTCCTCCGAATCCACCTGATCGGGCGTCAGTGTGCCTGCCCGCGCGGCCGGCGGCCAGTCCCGCCAGTTCCGGCCCAGCCGTACCTGCGCCCCGCGGAACCGGGCGTAGCGGATCAGCTCCTCGTCCAGCTCCGACGGGGGTGGAACCGGATGCCCCGCGAGGGCGGCGCGGACCTCGGCGTCGCCCCGGGTCACGTCCAGGCTGGCGGGGGCGGGCGCCGGGCGATGGGCCTCGCCGAGGTCGAGGATCAGCTCGGACCAGAAGAGCCGGCTCACCGGCGAGTACGGACTGGGCTCCGGCCACTGGGTGTTGAAGGTCGGCACGAGCGGGAGGAGTGCGACCAGGTCGCCGCCCCGCTCACCTACCCAGCGGCAGAGAGACTCGAGATCTCGGAGGTCTCCGAGGGATCGACTCCGAGCCGAGCGAAGAGCAGCCAGGTGAGTGCCAACCCCCCAGCTCCGATGCGCCCCCGGCCGGCGCCACGCTTCGAGCGGCGCCGCGATGACCGTGCTCGTCTCGCTCCGACCCGAGACCTCGACTGTAAGGCGGTGGTAGCCGAAGGGGAGTGCCTGGGCCAGCCGAAGCCCGGCTCCGGAACGCACGAGCGGGACCACCTGCCCGTCCTCGAGATGCACCTGTGCCCGGACGGGACGGTCAGTAGAGATCGTGACCGGGGGGAGGGACCCATCCCAAGCGACGAGGACGGGCGGCACGAGCTCTGCCTTCGCAATTTCCCGGCGTGCGCGCAGCGCGCCGGCGGCATCGCCCGGCCGCTCGATCGGGGCACCCAGGGCGGCGCAGACGCGCACCAGCGTTTCGGGTGCCACGGTGATGCGCTTGCCCAGGCCGTTCGTGTAGCGGGTGTGCACACCCATCGCCCGGGCGAGGGAGCGGAGCGGCTTTAGCTCATCCATGCACGAGCACGCACATCACTCATTCACCAAGCAAAGCAACTGCAGTGCACCACTCATCTCGCCGGCCGGATGCGGATAGCCTGGCCGCCGCCGGGCGCCAGCACGACCCGAAGCCGCGTCGAGGAGGTCACTGGGCGTCGGGTGATGGTGACCGGGAGGGGATTATCCAGCCAGTTCGCCTTAGGTCCGTCGGCATAGATCTCCGCCACATAACGCTTGCCCGGCGTCAGGAACGAGAGCGGGATGTCGAGCGTGCGCCTCTCCTCGTCCGTGATGGCCCCCACGAACCAGGTCTGGCCGCCCCGCTCGCGGCGCGCGACCGCCACGTAATCGCCGATCCTGCCATCGATCACGCGGGTGGTGTCCCAGTCCACCGCGACGTCGCGGATGAACTGGAACGCTGGCTGCCGCTCGTAGTTTTCCGGGAGGTCCGCCGCCATCTGTAGCGGCGAGTAGAGCACGACGTAGAGCGCGAGCTGCTTGGCTAAGGTAGTGCGAACTCGCGGCTCCTCCGGCCGGCGGACGCGCAGCAGATCAAAGATCCCCGGCGTGAAGTCCATGGGCCCGGCCAGAAGGCGAGTAAAGAAGAGGATGGTCTCGTGCTCCGGGGGGTTGCCGCCGTCGCCGCTCCACGCGTTGTACTCCTGCCCCCGCGAGCCTTCGCGGCTCATCATGTTCGGGTAGGTGCGGCGCTCGCCGGTGTCGTGCATCGGCTCATGGACGTCCAGCATGATGCCGTAGCGCGCAGCCGTCTCCATCACCTTGCGATAGTGATTGACCATGAACTG
>JBDTUV010000117.1:0-7523 GCA_040007575.1 Gemmatimonadales bacterium | reverse complement strand
GAGGTGGTGTCCCAGCCTTACTCTGGCGTCCGTCCCGGCCAGGTGCCGCCCAGCGCCTGGTAGAGCGCCGCGTATGCCGTGGCTGCCTCGGTCCTGCTCTGCGCTAAGAGATCCTGCGCCTCGAGCTGGGTGCGCTCCGCGTCGAGCACTTGAAGGAAATCGGCTACACCGCTGGAGAACCGAAGCCGGGCCAGCTCGGCCGCCCGCTCGCTCGCTGACGCCGCATCCTGGATCCGCTCCACTCGAGTCCGGGAGGTACGGTAGCGGACCAGGGACGACTCCACCTCCTGCAAGGCGAGAAGCACGGTCTGGGTGTACTGCGCCTGCGCTTCCGACTCCCGCGCCCGCGAGATGTCGACCCGTGCCTTCACCCGCCCCAGGTTGAGCGCCGGCCAGGAAATGATCGGTCCCACCGCGTAGCGGAAGGTGCCTCCGTCGCCGAGAGCATCAAACGAGGATGCACTGTACCCGGCGCTTCCTCCCAGGCTCAGACGGGGCAGGTAGCCTGCCTTGGCCGCCCCCACCAGCGCCCGCTCGACCGCAACCTGGCGCTCGGCTGCCGCCACGTCCGGTCTCCGCCGGACGATCGAGTCAGGGCTCGCTACCGTCACCACTGCGGGAAAGGCCGGCAGCGGAACTATGTCGTCCAGCTCCGCGGCAACCGAGGCCGGCGGCCGGCCGACCAGGACGCCGATCTGATACTGCGCCTGGCGCACTCGGGACTCCAGCGCGGGAACGGACGCCAGCGTGATGCTGAGTTGGGCCTGCGCCCTCTCGGTGTCGAATGCGGTGCCCCGTCCCGCGTCCAGCCGCTGGCGGGTCACCAGCAGCGTGCGACTCTGGTTCTCCGCATTCCTCTGGGCCACCGAGAGCTGCTCCTGCGCGCCGCGCAGCTCGAAATACGACCGGGCCAGCTCCGCGGTGAGCGACACCTGGACGTTGCGGAGGTCTTCCCGGGACACGGCCACGAACGCTCCCTGGGCCTGCACGTTGCGGCGGACGCGCCCGAAGAGGTCCAGCTCCCAGGATGCGTCGAAGCCCCCGTCCCAGATGTCCTGGTCCGGAAACGCCCCCGCCGCAATGGGAAAGGTTGCGCTCGAGAGTCGTTGCCGGGTATAGCCGGCTCCGAAAGTCACGGTCGGCGCCAGATCGAACGCCGCCTCGGTACGAGCGGACCGGGCCCCGCGGACCCGCGCCTCCGCCACCCGGACATCGAGGTTGGCCCGTACCGCCTCGTGCAGCAACCGCGTCAGCGTGGTATCGCGCACGTCCGGGCCGGCCACGGTATCGGCCACCGCGGTCTGGCTGGCGGGCGTCTCGACGATGGTATCCCGCGTCTCCCGAAAGGCAGCTGGAACCTGAACTTCGGGTGCCCGGTATCCTGGAGCTGTCGCGCAGCCGGCTAGCGCCAGCGATAGAACGATCCCTGCCCTATACATGGTTCGAGTCCTCGTCATGAGCCGGCTCGATCGCGAACTGTCTCGCCCCGCTCGGCTTTCGTTCGACCAACCCCTGAATTACCACGTAAAACACCGGTGTCAGTACCAGCCCGAAGAAGGTGACGCCCAGCATTCCGGAGAACACCGCCACGCCCATCGCGTGACGCATCTCGGCGCCGGCGCCACTGGAGAACACCAGCGGCAGCACGCCCATGATGAAGGCGAGGGAAGTCATCAGGATGGGCCGGAGCCGGAGCCGGCAGGCCTCCAGCGCCGCTTCCACCCGCGATTTGCCCTGGAGGTGAAGCTCGCGGGCAAACTCAACGATCAGAATCGCGTTCTTACACGCCAGCCCCATGAGGACCAGGAACCCGATCTGGGTGAAGATGTTGTTGTCGCCCTTGGTGAGCCACACGCCGCCAATGGCGCACAGGAGCGACATCGGTACGATGAGTATGACCGCGAGCGGGAGCGACCAGCTCTCGTACTGCGCCGCGAGTACCAGGAAGACGAGCAGGACGCACAGCGGGAAGATGAACGCGGCCGTACTGCCGGACAGCTTCTGTTGATAGGTCAGGTCGGTCCACTCGTAGCCGATCCCGTTCGGCAGCACGTCGTGCATGATGCCTTCGATCGCCGCTTCCGCCTGACCGGAGCTGTAGCCGGGGGCCGGTCCACCGTTGATGTCGGCCGACGGATACCCGTTGTACCGGGTCGCCTGATCCGGGCCGTGCGACTGCTTCACCGTGATCACCGACCCAAGCGGTATCATCGCGCCCTGCGTGTTGCGCACCTTGAGCTGCGCGATGTTGTCGGCGGTGGCGCGGAACTGCGCGTCCGCCTGCACCTTCACCTGGTAGGTGCGGCCGAACTTGTTGAAGTCGTTCACGTACACCGACCCGAGATAGGCCTGCATGGTCTGGAACAGGTCGGTCAGGACGATCCCCTCTTGCTTCACCTTGTCCCGATCCACCTCGACGTCGAGCTGCGGCACGTTGACTCGGTAGCCACTGAAGACCCCCGCCAGCGAGGGTGTCTGGTAAGCGCGCCCGAGGAGCGCCTGGGTAGCGTCATTGAGCGCGGCTTCGCCGAGGCCAGCGCGGTCCTCCAGCTCCAGCTTGAAGCCGCCCACCGTGCCGAGGCCGTTCACCGGCGGCGGCGGGAAGACCGCCACGAAGGCGTCCTGGATGCCCCCGAACTTGGCGTTGAGCGCGCCAGCGATGTTCAGGCCGTACTCGTCCTTCCCATGTCGCTCGTCGAACGGCTTGAGGGTGAAGAAGACGATGCCCGCGTTCGGGGCATTCACGAAGCCGTTGATCGAGAGGCCGGGGAATTGCACCGCGTTCTCTACGCCCGGCTGCTGGCGGCCGATCTCCGCCATCTGGCGGATGACCTTCTCGGTCCGATCGAGCGTTGCCGCGTCGGGGAGCTGGGCAAAGGCAACGAGGTACTGCTTGTCTTGTGTCGGCACGAAGCCGCTCGGCACCTTGTTGAAGCCGACCACGGTGAGCGCGAGGAGACCGGCATACAGCGCCACTGCGATGCCGCTCTTCCGGATCATCCGGTTTACTGCCGAACCGTAACGGGCGGAGCCGCTGGCAAAGGCCCGGTTGAACGGCCGGAAGAGCCAGCCTAGCCCGCGGTCCAGCCAGCGGGTAAGGCGGTCCGGCGGCGCGTGGCGCGGCTTGAGCAGAATCGCGCTGAGCGCCGGCGACAGGGTGAGGGAGTTGATCGCCGAGATGACCGTGGAGAACGCGATCGTGAGCGCGAACTGCCGGTAGAATTCGCCGGTCAGGCCACTCAGGAACGCCACCGGCACGAACACGGCGCACAGCACCAGCCCGATCGCGACGATCGGCCGGCTCACCTCGTCCATCGCCTTGTGGGCGGCGTCACGCGGCGAGAGGCCGGCCTCGATGTTGCGCTCGACGTTCTCCACCACCACGATCGCGTCGTCCACCACGATGCCGATGGCCAGCACCAGCCCGAACAATGAGAGCGTATTGATCGAGAACCCGAATGCCAGCAGAATGGCGAACGTACCCACGATCGACACCGGCACCGCCACCAGCGGAATGATCGAGGCGCGCCAGGTCTGCAGGAACAGCACCACCACCAGCACCACGAGGAGGATCGCCTCGAAGAGCGTCTTGACGACCTCGCGGATCCCGTCCCGCACGTTGATCGTGGGATCGTACACGATCCGGTACTCCACCCCTTGCGGGAAGTTTGCTTTCAGCTCTTCCATCGTGGCGCGAACGGTGCTCGAGAGCTGCAGCGCATTCGAGCCCGGCGCCTGGAAGATGCCGATGCCGACAGCCTCCTTCCCGTCCAGCAGGGAACGGAGCGCGTAGTCCCCCGCGCCCAGCTCGAGCCTCGCGACGTCGCGGAGGCGGGTGATCTGGCCATCCGCCCCCGTCTTGAGGATGATGTCGCCGAACTCCTCCTCGTTGGTCAGGCGGCCGCGCGCGTTGATGGTCAGCTGGTAATCCACCGGCACCGTCATCGGCGGCGCGCCGACCACGCCGGCGGCGACCTGGACGTTCTGTTCTCGTATGGCGTTCACCACGTCGGTCGCGGCCAGGCCACGGGCCGCGACCTTTCCGGGGTCGAGCCATACCCGCATGGAATAGTCCCCGCCGCCGAAGACCTGGACCTGGCCGATGCCCGGGATCCGCGCCAGGACATCCTTGACCTGGAGCAGGCCGTAATTCCGCAGATACGTGATGTCGTACCGGTTGTCCGGCGAAAGGAGGTGCACCACCATGATGAAGTTGGGCGAGCTCTTGACCGTGGTGACGCCGAGCTGGCGCACCTCGTCCGGCAGACGCGGCAAGGCCTGGCTCACCCGGTTCTGTACCTGCACCTGCGCCAAGTCGACGTCCGAGCCGACCCGGAAGGTCACGGTGAGCGTGAGCACGCCGTCCGACGTTGCCTGCGAGGACATGTAGAGCATGTTCTCGACCCCATTGATCTGCTCCTCCAATGGAGTGGCGACAGCTTCGGAGAGCACCCGCGGGTTTGCTCCGGGATAAACGGCCCGCACCACGACGGAGGGCGGGACTACCTCCGGGTACTCGCTGATGGGCAGGGCGAGCATCGCGATGCCCCCGGCGAGAAATATCACGATCGAGAGCACGGCCGCGAAAATCGGCCGGTCGATGAAAAAGCGGGAAAATTGCATCGGCTAGCGCTCCGCGACCGGCGTAACGGAATCAGGCACCATCGCCGCCAGCGTCGGAGCCACCTTCATACCGGGCCGGACCCGCATCAGGCCGTTCACCACGATGCGCTCCCCCGGCTCGAGACCGGAGGTGACGATACGGAGGCCGTCGGTCAGCCGCCCCGGCACGATCGGCCGATAGGCGAGCGTGTCACCTGCTCCAACCACCAGCACGAACCTGCGGTCCTGGTCGGTGCCGATGGCGGCGTCGCGCACCAGCATCGCGTTCGTCTTCTCGCTGCCGACCAGTTTGACGCGGGCGAAGAGGCCTGGCGTCAGGGCCCGGGCGCGGTTGGAGAAGACCGCCCGGGTCCGGATCGTCCCACTCGCGGGATCAACCTGGTTGTCCACGAAGTCGAGACGGCCCTCGTGCGGAAAGCCGGACTCGTTTGCCAGTCCGAGGTAGACGGGCAGCCGGGCCGTCCGCCAGTTGGTCCCACCCGCGCTCCTCGCGCGGCTGGCATATCGCAGATAGGTCTGTTCGTCGCTATCGAAATAGAGATACATGGAGTCGACCGAGACGACGGTGGTGAGCACCGCGCCGGCCGGCGGCCCCGCCTCCACCAGATTGCCGGCGGTCACCAGCGCATTACTCACCCGCCCGGCAATCGGAGAGCGGACCCGGGTCCACTCCAGGTTGAGACGCGCGGTCTTCACCGCGGCTTCAAGGGCACGCACCTGTGCCCCCCCCTGGACCTCCGCGCTGGTCCGGCTATCGAACTCTTCCTGCGAGATTGCTTGCATAGCCACCAACTTGCCGGCCCGCTGCACTTCGCTCTTGGCCAGCGACGCGGCCGAGCGGGCCGACTCCAGCTCCGCCCCGGCGCGAGCCAGGTCGGCCTCATAGGGTCGAGGATCGATCTCGAAAAGGACCTCACCCTTCTTTACTTCTTTACCTTCAGCGAAGGCGACCCGCTTGATGTAGCCGGAGACCCGGGGACGGATCTCCACCTGGTTCACCGCCTCGAGCCGGCCGGTGAACTCGTCCCATTCGGTGATCTCACGCTGGGACACCTCGGCTACGGTAACCGCCTGTGGCGGAGGCGCGGCGGGCGGCTCTTTCCCGCGGCCCACGGTCAGCGCTGCGAGTGAGAGACCAGCCAGTGAGAGAACGCCAATTACTACGAGTCGCCGGGTCTGCATGTTGCCTCCAAAGAAATCCACCATCATTCGCCTGTACCTACTCGTCGTTTGAGCGGAGTCGCATTCGACTTGCCAGCGGGGCTCAACCTTCCCTGTTACACAACTGGTACGATAGTTCGATAACCGTGGAACTCGTTGCCAATGAAAAAGACACCCGCTCTCCGGCGGGTCGTGCTACTGTCTTACGCGACTGAACCCTTAACAGCCCCCGTTCGCCGCAACAGCTCGGCGGTGTACGCCTCGAGCACCTCGCGCCGGACTTCGCAGTGAAGGAACTGGCCGTCCTTGTGGGCCTCGATCAAGCCGGCTCGAACCAACTCCTTGATATGGTGCGAGATCGTTGCCTTGGAGATGGGGAACTCCTCTCGTAGCCTGGCGCACGGGCATTCCTCTTCGCCGGCAATGACCTCCAGCACCTGCATACGCCGAGGGTCGGCTAGAGCCTTGGCAATGAGGTCGAACTGTGTCTCGGTCAGGATCGACCGTCCAGCACCGGGCTTTTTCACAGTTCAATGGTTATCGAACTGTCTTACTTTGTCAAGACCCCGGCGTCCCCGCGCCGTCTTGCTGTTTCTACTAGAGACATGCGTTAACGCATGGTCTTGGACGTCCTTGCTGTACTTCACTCCGAACTCAGCGTGACGGGGTCCTCGGCTCCCGGCCTCAGATGTGGGTTGCGCGCCAGCAGGCGCCCACAGGTGTTCCAGCGCAGAATAGCTTCGTCGTTGCCGGCGGGCCGCTGGGATTCCGCTTTCTCGTACCAAATCATCGCCTCCCGGAGCCATTGATAGGCCATCTCCCCCGATCTTGGGGTCCCGGATCGCAGCCGTGCCTTGGCGCGCCGCTCGCAGATGAGGCCGGCGTAATAGGTGCGCTTGTACTCGTCCTGCAAACGTGGCAGGACCTGCTGTGCTCGACGAACATCCTCGGTGAGCGCCTCCCCGAACTGATCGGTGACGGCTAGCAGGAGCGTGACCAGCGCCTGCTGGTTCTCGGGACTCACCGCCAGCACATCGAGGCAGATGCTCTCTGCGGAGGTGGGATCATTGATAATCCGGTAACGCTCCGCCTTCTGCAGCGCCGCCGGGATGCCGTCTTTGGAGATTGATTTGGGTTCGAACGTCATTTTAGAACACCGAGAGATCCTTCGCGGAGTTTACCCTGAGCGCAGTCGAAGGGCTCAGGATGACAAGTAGTTGACCCTAGACTCTAGACCCTAGACCTTAGACCTGCTACTAAAAATCTTGACCAACTTTCCCAACGGATCGAAGAACTCATCCACCACCCGCTCCTTGAGCGGGATGATCGCGTTGTCCGTGATGGTGATGTGCTCGGGACACACCTTGGTACAGCACTTGGTGATGTTGCAGTAGGCGATCCCGTGAGCTCGACGCAGCTCCTCCACCCGGTCTTCCACGTCGAGGGGATGCATCTCGAGCGCCGCCACATGGACCAGGAACCGCGGGCCGATGAACTCCTCGTGGAGGTGATGGTCACGCAACACGTGGCAGACGTCCTGACACAGGAAGCACTCGATGCACTTGCGGAACTCCTGGACCCGATCCACGTCCGACTGGGCCATGCGCCAGGTGCCGTCCGGGGCGTCCGGCGCACGGGGTTTGAACTTCTTGATTCCCTGCTTCACCCGGAAGTTCCAGGAGAGGTCGGTCACCAGGTCCTTGATCGGCGGGAACGCCCGCATCGGCTCCACGCTGACC
>JBDTUV010000116.1:0-7529 GCA_040007575.1 Gemmatimonadales bacterium | reverse complement strand
CAGAGGGGAAATTGCCGATTCCCTATTGCATCAGGGCGCGGTCTGCTTACTGTTGATCACGGTAGTTCTCGTAGTTCCGAGGCACAGCACAGTTCTCACTCAATCTGGGGGACACTGCATGGCCACCAAGCGGAAAAAAAAGACTGCCGGTAGAAAGAAGTCAGCGAAGAAGTCAGCAAGGCGGCCCGCCGCCCGCAAGAAGGCAGCGAAGAGAGCCACGAAGCGGAAGTCCTCAGGCAAGAAGCGCGCACCTAATCCCGCATTCATGAGACCAATGCAGCCGAGCTCGAACCTGGCGGCCGTCATCGGTAGCGGTGCGGTGCCACGGACCCAGGTCATCAGCAAGCTCTGGCAATACATCAAACGGCACGACCTGCAGGATTCCAAGAACCGTCGGGCCATCAATGCCGACGAGAAGCTCCGCCCGCTCTTCGGCGGCAGGAGCCAGGTCACCATGTTCGACCTCGCCAAGATTGCGAACAAGAACCTGAGCTAGCCCGGATATCCGGGCTCTTACTGAGGGCGCTCCCGCTGGGGCGCCCTTCTTGTTTTGGAGAGAAAGCTATTGGCTATGGGCTACGGGCTGCGTCGGGGAGCGTTCGAATGACGGCTCGAGAGACCGGAGCTACAGACGGCGGGCAATCTGCCAATAGCGCATAGCCTATAGCCACCAGCCCCCACTATCTTCCCCGCCCTATGGCCGGCGAATACATCTTCACGATGCGCGACCTCCGAAAGGTCGTGCCCCCTTCCCGCGAGATCCTTAAGGGAATTCACCTGTCGTTCTTTCCCGGCGCCAAGATCGGGGTGCTGGGTGCCAACGGCGCGGGAAAGTCGTCCCTGTTGCGCATCATGGCCGGTGCAGACAAGGACTTCCTGGGCGAGGCTCGCCCGCTGGCGGGTACCAAGATCGGCTTCCTGCCGCAGGAACCGCAGCTCGACCCGGCCAAGGACGTCCGCGGCAACGTGATGGAGGCTGTTCGAGAGCAGCAGGGGATGCTCGATCAGTTCAACGAGATCAGCGCCAAGTTCGCCGAGCCGATGAGCGACGACGAGATGACACGGCTGCTCGAGAAGCAGGGAAATCTTCAGGAACGGATCGATGCGCTCGGGCTATGGGAGCTGGATCACAAGATCGACATGGCCATGGACGCGCTGCGCCTCCCTCCGGGAGACGCCGACGTGATGAAGATCTCGGGCGGAGAGCGGCGCCGGGTGGCGCTGTGCCGGCTGCTCCTGGAGCAGCCGGACATGCTCCTGCTGGACGAGCCCACGAACCACCTCGATGCCGAGAGCGTCTGGTGGCTCGAGCGCTACCTGGCCGAATTCCCTGGCACCGTGGTTGCCGTTACCCACGACCGCTACTTCCTCGACAACGTGGCCGGGTGGATCCTGGAGCTGTACCAGGGTGCGGGGATCCCGTGGGAAGGCAACTACTCCTCCTGGCTGGAGCAAAAGGAGCGGCGGCTCGGCCAGGAGGAGAAGCAGGCCTCTGCCCGCCAGAAAACGCTGCAGCGCGAGCTCGAGTGGGTCCGGATGTCTCCTCGTGCTCGCCAGGCCAAGAGCAAGGCGCGCATCACCCGCTACGAGGAGCTGCGCGAGGAAGCCGAGCGGCAGACTGAGGGCAGCGCCGAGATTCTCATTCCCGTCCCCGAGCGGCTGGGCGACGAGGTCGTCGTTGCAAGCGACGTCGCCAAGGGCTTTGGTGATCGGCTCCTCTTCGAGAATCTCAGCTTCTCGCTGCCGCGTGGCGGGATCGTCGGCGTGATCGGGCCGAATGGCGCCGGCAAAACGACTCTCTTCCGGATGATCACCGGTCAGGAGCAGCCCGACTCCGGCGCGCTCGCGGTGGGCTCCACGGTGCAGATCGCCCATGTGGATCAGAGCCGGGACACGCTCGATCCCACCAAGACGGTCTACCAGGAGATCTCGGGCGGCCAGGACCAGCTTCAGTTTGGTCGCCGCACGGTCAATGCGCGAGCCTACGCGGCCGGATTCAACTTTCGCGGATCCGATCAGCAGAAAAAGGTGGCCACCCTCTCCGGCGGCGAGCGGAACCGGCTGCACCTGGCCAAGCTGCTGAAGAGTGGCGGCAACCTCCTACTGCTCGACGAGCCCACCAACGATCTGGATGTCGATACCTTGCGCGCGCTGGAAGACGCGCTGCTTGGCTTTGCCGGCTGCGCAGTCGTCATTAGTCACGACCGCTGGTTTCTCGATCGCATCGCCACCCACATCCTGGCCTTCGAGGGCAACAGTGAGGTGGTGTGGTACGAGGGGAACTACCAGGAGTACGCGGCCGACTATCACAAGCGGAAGGGCGCATCGGTGGACCAGCCCCATCGGATCCGGTATAAGAAGCTGGTGCATTGAGCGGGGAAGCGGGTAAGCGGGTAAGCGGGTAAGCGGGTAAGCGGTAGGTAACTGCATTATGGTTTTACCGATGACAAATTCGTAGCTGCCTCCCCTCCTCACCGGGCGGCCCACGTACTCGCCTACCCGCTTACCGTCTTCCCCGCTTACCCGCTTATAATTGTCCATGCTGATTCAACAAAGCCGCATACCATATCTGCCCGCCCGTATCGAGGGACTCGCGACCATTGCGATGAACCTCTGGTGGAGCTGGAATCGCGAAGCCCGCGGGCTTTTCCAATCCATCGACGAGCCGCTCTGGCACGACACCCGGCATAATCCTCTGGAGCTGCTCTGCCGCGTCGACCCGGCCCGTATCGCCGCCTGCGCCAGCGACAGAGCTTTTCTCCGCCGCTATGACGATGTCATGGAGCGGATGGCCCACGAGGCGGATCACGGCGAGACCTGGTTCGCGCGCAACTATCCCGATCTCAATGGCGGCCCAGTGGCGTACTTCTGCGCCGAGTTCGGCCTCCATAACTCGGTGCCGATCTACTCCGGCGGCCTCGGCGTCCTGGCCGGTGACCATTGCAAGGCGGCCAGCGATCTCGGCGTTCCCCTCGTGGGAGTCGGCCTTTTCTACCGAAAGGGCTACTTCGATCAGCGGCTGACTCTCGACGGGTGGCAGGAGGACAGCGACGTCGAGTACGACGTCAGCGCCACTCCCCTCGTGCCCGTGGCGGGATCGAACCATCAGCCCTGGCTCACCACGGTGGAGAGTTTCGGGCGGCCGGTTCACGTGAGAGCCTGGCGGATGATGGTGGGCCGGGTACCGATCTATCTGCTCGACACCAACCTCGAGGCGAACCACCCCGATGATCGGGGACTGATGAACAAACTCTACGCCGGCGGCCCGGAGCTGCGCCTGAGGCAGGAGTGGATTCTTGGCGTCGGCGGCGTGCGGGTACTGCGGGCCATGGGAATCGAGCCCACGGTGTGGCACGCCAACGAAGGGCACGCCGCCTTCATGATGATCGAGCGGCTTAGAGAGCTGATCGTGGGTGGGGCATCGTACCGAGACGCCGTGCGCCAGGTCCGGGCGCAAAGCATCTTCACCACCCACACACCCGTTCCGGCCGGCCACGACGCTTTCACCACCGAGCAGCTCGAAGCCTGTGCCGGCCCGGTGTGGGACGAGATGGGTATCGATCGGGAGGCGTTCTTTCGTCTCGGGGCCCACCCGGCCCTGCCGGGACAGTTTCACATGACGGTGACGGCGATGCGGCTGTCCGCCCGAGTGAATGGCGTCTCCCGCCGGCACGGGCAGGTCTCCCGCAACATCTGGCGCGAGCTGTGGCCCAACCGGCATTGGGAGGCAGTGCCGATCGGGCACGTCACCAACGGCGTGCATCTGGCTACCTGGATGGCAAGTCCGATCATGGCACTGCTGGACGAGCACCTGGGGCCGGACTGGGGAGAACACCTGGAGGAGCGGGGCTTCTGGGATCGAGTTCTCGCCCTGGATCATGCCAAGCTGTGGGAGGCCCACCTCCGGCAGAAACGCGCGCTGTCTCACTTCGTGCGCGAGGATGCCCGCCGCCGGTTTGCCGGCCAGCTCAAGGAGGCCGCCCAGGTAGTCGGAGCGGGAACTCTGCTCGATCCCATGGCATTTACCATCGGGTTCGCTCGCCGCTTTGCGACCTACAAGCGAGCCAATCTGATCTTTCGTGATATCGACCGGCTCAGGCGTCTGCTGGTAGACCCATGGCGTCCAGTGCAGATCATCTTTGCGGGTAAGGCTCACCCGGCGGACAACCCGGGCAAGGAAGTCCTTCAATCGGTGTACCGCTTCACCCGTGATCCCGCCTTCGAGGGCCGGGTGGCGATCCTCGAGGACTATGACATGCACCTGGCGCACCTCCTCGTGCAGGGAGTCGACTTGTGGCTGAACCTGCCGCGGGTGCCGCTCGAGGCGTCGGGCACCAGCGGCATGAAGGCAGGGCTCAATGGAGTGCCCCAGCTCAGCACTCTCGACGGATGGTGGCAGGAGGGCTACGATGGACTGAGCGGGTGGGCCATCTCTCCCGTGGCCGAGAATGAAGACGCCGATGCGGCAGACGCCGAGGATTTCTACCGGCTGCTGGAGGAGCAGATCGTCCCGCTCTACTACACCAGAAACGCGCAGGGAACTCCGCTGGGCTGGGTAGAGAAGATGCGCCACGCGCTGCGACTGGCGGGTAGTCGGTTTACTGCCCGGCGTATGCTGATGGATTACGTGCAGGAATACTACGCACCGGCAATTCACGGGGAGGCGTCGGGCGACGATCCTCCCACGGCTTGAGGCAGACAGGATGGCGACCTTGCGTCAGCCGGCTCGCGAGCCGGCGACCTCGACACCGTCGCTCAGAACTTCCGGAGGCCAGCCAGTCTCCGTGGTCCACATAGCCGCGGAATACTTCCCTTACGCCCGGACCGGTGGCCTGGCAGAAGCCGTCAGCGGCCTGGCCAACTTCCAGCAGGCAGCCGGGCTCGACGTCACCGCGATCCTCCCATTGTACCGCACCGTACGCGATGCCGACCCCGACCTCGAGCCGGTGGGGCAGCCCTTCCTGGTTCCAATGGGATCCCATACCGAAGAAGCCCGCGTCTTTCGAGTTGCCGGCCCTCGGACCGGACCTCAAGTCTACTTCATCGAGCACCTGGATTACTTCAACCGTCCCGGCATCTACGGCGAGAATGCAGTAGACTATCCCGACAACGCGCGCCGGTTCGCCTTTTTCGCGCTCGCCGCGGTCACTGCCCTGCCGCGACTCGTGCCCGGACCGATCGTACTCCATGCGCACGATTGGCACACTGCCCTGGCGCTGGTCTATTTGCACACCTCGCTGCACGAGCGGTACTCCAGGGAGGCTACCACCGTCCTCTCGGTTCACAACCCGGGCTATCAAGGGCACTTTCCTCCCGAGGTCATGCCTCAGATCGGTCTCCCCTGGCAGCTGTACAATTGGCAGCAGCTCGAGTGGTACGGCAAGGTCAACTTCCTCAAGGGTGGATTGGCGTTCGCGGACTTCGTCACTACCGTGAGCCCGACGCAGGCCGAGGAGCTACGCACTCCGGGGGGCGGCTTCGGTCTGCACGGCGTGTTCACCTCGCTGGCCGACCGCCTCGTAGGGGTGCTCAACGGGATCGACCAGCGGACCTGGGATCCAGCCAGCGATGGCCAGATCACGGCCCAGTACTCGGCGGAGAATCTGGAGGGCAAGCGGCGCTGCAAAGCCGCCCTTCAGCGCTCGTTCGGACTTCCTCAGCGACGCAAGGTCCCGCTCTTCGGCATGACCGGCCGCATGGTCACTCAGAAGGGGCTCGACCTGATCCTCCAGAGTGATGAGCTGCTGGCGCTCGATGCCCAGTTCGTGTTTCTCGGCAGCGGAGAGAAGCAGTACGAGACCGCGTTGGTGGAGCTGGCTTCTTCCGCACCGGACCGGGTTGGGGTGCAGCTCGACTTCACCGACCGACTGGAGCACAGGCTCATGGCGGGAGCAGACCTGTTTCTGATGCCCTCCCTGTATGAACCGTGCGGACTTACCCAGATGCGGGCGCAGCGCTACGGCGCGCCGCCCATAGTGCGCGATGTCGGCGGCCTGGCCGACACGGTCGAAGACGAAGTGACTGGATTTGCCTTTGACCCGTACACGCCGGAAGCCTTCCAGGAGGCTACCTTCCGGGCGCTCGACCGGTTCCGCCACCCCGCCAAGTGGCAGACGATTGTCCGGCAGGGCATGGCAAGTGACTTCAGCTGGGAGCGCTCAGTGGCCATGTATATCGACGTCTACCGCCGCGCGCTGGCCCATTCGTCCGGTGTCCGGTGAGTACCCGCCAGACGGATTTCATCTTCACGTTGCACAGTCACCTGCCCTACGTCCTGAACCATGGGCGCTGGCCGCACGGGAGTGACTGGATCTGCGAAGCGGCGTTCGACACCTACCTTCCCTTACTGGAGGTGCTCCACCGCCTTGGAGCAGACGCGGTGCCGTCGCCCGTTACCATCGGCTTCACTCCAGTCCTCGCCAATCAGCTCGTCAGCCCGACATTCGCCTCCGAGATGGAGACGTTCTTCGAGCAGCGCCTCAAGGCCTGCGATGAGGCGCCGGCCTCGTTAGCCGCCACGGGCGACAACCACCTGCTTCCATTGGTGGGATTCTGGCGGGACCGGCTGATCCGGCTCCGCGAGCTGTTCCACGCCATCGACCAGAACCTCATTGCAGCGTTCCGCGCACTCGAGTCGGCGGGCCGTATCGAGATCATCAGCTCGGCGGCCACGCATGGCTATCTCCCGCTGCTCGCCCGGGACGAAAGCATTCGACTCCAGCTCGCGGTTGGGGTTTCAGAGCACCGGCGCCTCTTCGGCCGCTCGCCTAAGGGATGCTGGCTCCCGGAGTGCGCGTATCGCCCGCGCGGGCCGTGGGAGCCGTGGGCTACAGCGCCGCGCACCGGCGTGAGACGGGGTATCGAGGAGCATCTGGCGGACGCGGGCTTTCAATACTTTTTCGTAGACGCTCACCTGGCCGCCGCCGGACGGCCACTCGGTCTCTCGGGCGATCCCGCGGGCGATCCGGCCGTCCACGTGCCGGCGCGGGAGGCGCTGCCGGCGGAGCCACTGCGCTCCCCCTATCGCGCGTACCGGGTCGCCCACGGCCCCGTGACGGCGTATGTGAGGGATCCCAAGGCTTCGATGCAGGTCTGGAGCCGGTTCGAGGGATACCCCGGCGACGAGTCGTATCTAGAGTTCCACAAGATGCGCTGGCCCGGAGGTCTCAAGCTTTGGCGTGTCACGGGCCCGGGAGTGGACCTCGGTCAAAAGCAGCCCTACAGCCCGGAAGCCGCCGCCCGACGCGCGCGGGACCACGCCAACCACTTCGCCCATCTCCTGTCAGGCATTTCGGCAGAGCAATCCCAGAACCGCGAGAGCGTCGTGGTGGCACCGTTCGACACTGAGCTCTTCGGACACTGGTGGTTCGAGGGTCCCGAATTCCTCGGCGAGGTCTTTCGAGCGCTCGCAGGCAAGCGCGACGAGATTCAGCCCGCCACCGGGTCTGGCCATCTCGAGGCGCATCCGGCCCGCGCGGCTATCCGCCTGCCATGGGGATCGTGGGGCGCCAACGGCGACAGCAGCATGT
>JBDTUV010000115.1:0-7530 GCA_040007575.1 Gemmatimonadales bacterium | reverse complement strand
CGCGAGATCTCCTGCGTGAGCGTGGGCTCGGGGGTCTGGTTGTCGAACGGCAGTATCGCGACCGTCCTTATCGATGGCGGGAGGCCACCACCCGCGAATCCATAGAGGCAGCCGCCGAGTGCCAGCGTGCTAAGGGCGACGAGGAAGCCAGATGTCAGGCGCAAAGGTGGCCCGGATAGTCGAGAGAAAGGTCAGATCGAGTTTCGCCGGCGCGCTCGGCACGGTGAGCCGCGCTTTGATAGGGAGTCCGCCAGGCTGCAGCGTCGTCTCGGCGCGCCCGATCAGCTTGCCGGCTTGGCGCACCTCAGCCACAAACCGCACCGGATTTCCAGCCGTTCGTGCGTACTGGACGGTATCGGTAGCGCCGGCGTACTGCCAGGCCGTGGTGGAGTCTCGCGAGAGCCCCCGCAGCTCCACGCCTTCGGGGGGCATTCTGGCCACTCCAAACATGGCCCACATCAACGGGTAGTTGGGAACGAGCCTGGCGATGACATCCGGAGGCTCGGTCCACACGGCTCGATCTCCGACCACAACCGCGGAAGCCGCACCACTGCCGAAGGGACCGGCCACGTCGAACCGGAGTGAATCCGGCGGCACAATCCGGGCGCTGCCCCGGCCACCCGCGCTGCCTCGCTCGTCCTGAAACAACCACTTGAAGCGGTGCAGGCGGCTTTCCGCAGGGACGGTGGCAGCGACCCACTCAGCCACCTGGGTCCGGCTGACCGGCTGGGCGCCCTCGGGAACTACTGCTCCGGGCGCACTCCGACACGCCAGCCCGACCAGGCCAAGATAGGCCAGGAGAGCGGGGCGGTCAACCCCAAGATATTGTCCCATCAGTAGTTATAGCCGAAAAAGAAGCTCACGAATCCGGGTCTCTTCTGCTCCCCACTCAGGCTGTACCCGGCGTAGTCGCCGTCGGTGAAACGCCGGCCCACATCGAGTCGCAGCACCGCGAGCGGGGCTATGGCAAGGCGAAAGCTCAACCCGTAGCTGCCCAGCAGCGCGCGCTCAGCGACAGCGGGGAACGTGGCCTTGCCCACGTCGGCAAAGAACCCGCCCTGTATCTCGGGAAAGTCGACATCGCCGAAGGGAGTACCCAGCGTCAAGTGGGTGAGCAGGGGGAAGCGCAGCTCCTGATTCAGCATGAAGGCATGCGATCCGAGGACGTAACCAAACTGGGGGTAGCCACGGATGCCGAGCGTGCCGCCGATGTTGATCCGCCGGGGGCGGTCGCCCCCACTGTAAAACCCCAGCGCTCGTACGGCGTACGCACCGCGCTGTCCCATCCGGAAGTAGCGACGCCAGTCGGCATTCAGGAGGTAGCTGTCGAAGCGGCTGTTGGTAAAGTCGCTCGAGATCCCGGCCGTGAAGCTGAACCGGGTTCCATCGATTGGTCCGGAAGGGATCCATAGCGAGTTGTCGTGCACGTAGCTCAAGTAGTGCGACGCGATCCAGCCAACGCGTCGAGGCTGATCCACGGGGAGAGTGAAGTCGACCCTGTCGGAGTGCTCGACCACGACCGTCCCCTCGATCCGGCTGAAGCGGCTCAGGGGATAGCGCAAGAGGCCGAGGCCACCCACCGCGGTCTCGTTGTAGGCCACGACGTTGTCACCTTCGAAATTGCGGCCCTTGGTGCGGAACGCGCCCAGGCCCCAATTGAGTCGGCGCTGGCGGTTCAGGTAGACCACGGTGGCATTGATGTTCTCGAAGACGCTGCCGAGTCTCCGGCCCTGAAACGACCCAATGGAGCCGAAGAGGAGGTTGTCTCCCAGGAGGTCACTCATCAGGAACGCGACCCCCTGTGCTCCGCCGTAGCCGGGCACGAACACGGCATCACCGGCTGCGACGTCGAGCGTCATTCGCCGGCGGTAGGGCTCGGACGCGGACGATCCCGCGGCCGTATCTCCCGTGGTGGCCCAGCTCCACTGCGCGGATGGAGGGCCCGAGTCGATCGAGAAGCGCTCCTGCCGGGCTGCGGAGTCCACGGGGTAGTGGTAGAGGTTCCAGCTGAGATCGTGGAAGCCGCCGAGCAGGAGACCACTGCTGTCAGGTAGCGGTACAGCATCGAACGCCCCGCTCCAGGCCGAGGTTTCCCGTCGGCCTTCGCCCAAGGTGTCTACCGAGAAGACGTTGAGCACACCGTCGCGGTCCGACGTGAAGTAGGCGCGGCCATCCGGCCCCCATGAGGGCGCTTCGTCGACCCAGCTGCCCCGAGTGAGCTGGGAAACGGCTCCGCTTCCAAGGTCCAGAGTAAACAGGTTGACCGCGCCATCCAGTCCACCCGCGGTGCGGTCCGAGGCGAATACTAGCCGCCGGCCATCCGGATGGGGGCTCGGGTCTAGATCCTGGAACCGATCCCGGGTCAGCGGCTCGAGAGCACCGCCGGGCAGGCGCACGCGATAGAGGTCGGATACCCCGCTCTCGGATAATCCGCTGAAGACAATGCTTTGACGATCCGGCATCCACATGGGAGAGAGGATCGAGTTCAGCCGGTCGAACTGGTATCGGCCGGCGATCTTTGCCCGCTTCAGGTCCCAAACCACGAGCGCGTCCCGATCTCCGTAGCGCGCTGTGAAGAGCAGGAATCCTGGCCGGGACGCGTCCATGCGGGAATCGAAGGGGTGCAAGGATTCGAGGTCGGCCGTGCGGCCGCCGGTCACGACCTTCCGAGGTTTGCCGCCCGTCAGCCGCTTGCGATAGATCGTGGCATAGCCGGTCGCCGGGGATACGAAGAGCACCTCCCCCGCGGGCCCTCCGTCTGCAGTGCCGGTGTCCGGCAGGAATGCGGGCTTGATGGCGAGCCGGGTGATCTCCCGTGCCAGCGCAGGGAGCGGGGCCAGGCTATCGACCGAGGGGTAAAAGTCGCGGCGCATGGCCAGCTGAAACTCTTCGCTCAACTGGTTGAGCGTGCGGCCGTAGGTGGCGAGAACGGCCTCCTCGAAGGTGTCGTAGCGGTTGAGCTCCTTGTACATGAGCGCCACCCGCCAGTCGCCGTAGGTATCGGCCAGCCAACGGTGGATGCGGCCTCCAAGCGGATACACGATTCCGCCGGTCACGTAATTGAGCTGGCGAAGCGGCGGCAGACGCCCGCTCAGGGTGATATCGCGCAGCACCATCATGTCCCGGGCGTCCTCGCCTGCGGACCAGAGCTCGGCCAGACCCTCTGTCCACCAGAGCGGGAATGCGAACCGGGCCGATCGCGGGGCCTGGTTATAGCTCTCCGACTGAAGATCGAGCTGAAATGCGTGCACCATCTCATGCCGCAGCGTATGCCGGAACTCGGCGAAGTTCCCCCGGAATGGCAACGCCACCCTGCGCTTGAGAAAGTCGGTGACACCGAGCAATCCCTCGGGGGGTGTGAAGGGCAGGATGTTGGTTTGCTCGAAATCGGTATGGGAGGCATAGACGATCAACGGGATGCGTGCGGCGACCTCGTGGCCGAACTGGAGCGACAAGGTGTCATAACTCGCCTCGGCATAGGCCAACGCCGCCGGGGCCAACTCGGCCTCTGCCGGGTAGTAGTAGAGATCGACGTGCTGGCTGCGGATGATCTTCCAGTCCAGCTTGCGGTACTGGACCTTGTTCTGGCCGAAGGCGAAGAACTGGGCGTGCAGCGGAAGGGCGGTAGAAGCGGTAAAGGCGGCAAAGGCGGCAAAGGCGGACAGCAGAAGGCGTGCGTTCATAGCCCGGATGCGCCCCACTCCATCAGGAGCTTCTCTCTCAGTAACGATCGATTCCACCATTTCCGTCCTTTCCGTCTCTTCCGCTCTGTCCGCCTTCCCCCTCATCTCCGCACCGTCCGGATTAGGTCGCCCTGGGTAATCCGGGTCAGCGCGCTCACGTTCCCCACCGCGCGGCCGAACACCGTGTAGGTACCGTCCAGGTGCGGCTGGGGACTCAACGTGATGAACCACTGGCTCGAGCCGGTGTCAGGGCCGGACAGCGCCATGCCGAGCATCGGCTTGGTATCGTACCTCACTCGGTTGATCTCATCCCGGATGGCCCCGCCGGGACTGCCGAACCCATCGCCTCGTGGATCTCCATCCTGCACCACAAAGTTGGGGACTACCCGGTGCCAGCGGTTGCCGTCGAAGAAGCGACGATCCACCAATCGCAGGAAGTTGGCCACGGTGAGGGGCGCCTCCGGTCCGTAGAGCTCGACCTCGAGCACTCCCCGCTGATCGGTTTCGATGAAGACGTGGGGCCGGGCCACAGAGTCGGGCGCGACGATGAAGCGGCGGACCAGGTCTCGATAGTCCTGCAGCGATCGTCCGGTCGCGATCGGATGGGCAGGCCCCCAGCGCGAGGCAGCGTCGGGCCAGTTAGCCTCGGCCCAGCGCCGGAGCAGATAGTTGCTCGGCCGAGGCACAGATCCAAGAAATTCGCGATCGGCCCGCGCCTGCGCCGCGGATCCGCTCCGGCCAATGGCAGCAACGGCATTGAGGGCGGAGATGGCCGCATCGGGGAAGGAATCGTGCCCAGCACGGGTGTACATGACCGTCAGCGCTGCGAGGTCGCCCGGATCGGCGGCCCGCGCAACGATGTCAGCGGCAACGCTCCGAACCCCCCCGTCTTCGTGGGTGAGCAAGTGCCTCCCGGCATCGACCAGTCTCCGATCCGGGCCTTCGACCGCAGTCGCCCAGGCCTGGAGCCCGGCCGCCACCACTCGTCCATCCCGATCGGAGGTAAACCACGGGGAGCCCGCCGCGCCGGCCAGTGCCCAACCCTCCGCCGCGATGGCTCGATCCCGCCAGTCCTTACTGCTCTGCGACACGGCTGCGGCTTCGGCGAACCGGGCGCTGTCGGCGCGCGCCAGTCCCAACAGCGCCTCGCGGCGAAGCGCAAAGCTTCCCTTACCCTTGAGCGACCGGAGCAGTGCCGTCGTGGCGGCCGATCCACCCAGCTCACCCAGAGTGGCGGCGGCTTGCACGCGCACATTGGCCACCGGATCATCGGTTCTCCAGGCGATCTTCGGCACGAGGGTAGAATCGTGATAGCTCCCGAGTGAGCGAAGCGCATTGATTCGCACACCGGGATCCTGATCGTCCACGCTGTTCGCCAGCACGCCCGCGATCGTACCGGGATCGAGCTTGGAGGCTTCGGCGTAACTCCGGGTGAGCGCTCGTGCGGCCGCGGCGCGAATGGCCGGATCCTTGTCCCGGAGCGCTCCGATCAGCTGGTTTGCGGCAGCGGGAGCTCGCAGGCGACCGAGGGAGTAGACGGCGCGCCACCGGGTGGGCTGCATCGTATCCGATGTGAAGGGGAGCAACGCGTCAGACGGGGCATCGGCCCCGAGCCGCCAGGCCTCCAGCAGGATCTGGCGGGTGGCCGGAGCGGGGTCCGCTTGAGAAAGCGCGAGCTTGCCCTGAAGCACAGCCGCGAAGAAGTCGGCACTGCGCCGGCCACCGATCTTGGCCAGGGCAGTAATCGCCTCTGCCGCGGTCGGCCCATCGAGCGGTGGGAGGCCGGTCAGCCGCTGGATCAGCGGTTGCGCTGCGGCTGAGTCGCCCAACAGTCCCAAGGCAAATGCTGCCGCCACCCGCACCGTGGAGTCCGACTCATCCAGAGTCCGAAGCAGTAGCGGCGTGGCGCGAAGATCGCCGATCCGGCCGGCGGCGAGCGCAGCACCCCGTCGAACCACCGAGTCGGGTGCCAGCAGACTTCGCTGAAACAGGCCCGGCTGCCACTCCCGAGCGTCCTCCGCCGCGAGCACCGGGGCCAGCTGCTCCACGGTCGCCTCTTGCTGCGCCCGGGCGACGGCCGGGAGGAGAAGCCCGGCATAAAAACCTACCCAGAGTCTCATGATCCCAACTTGACCGGGTCTGGGATGGGGTGGAGGGCCTGGCGCACCCTCTCAGGGAGGCGGGTGAGCGCCATCGAGGAGTCGAGCGCCAGCAGGCTGGTCGAGGCCGTGGCCAGGAGGCGGCCGTCATCGGCGTGCTCAATGGCGTATCCGAAGTCCACCCGGCGGGAGGCCACCTCCCTCACCCAGCAGCGGATCCGGATTGGATCGTCATACCGTGCCGGCTGCCGGTATCGCACGGCGACCTCACTTACCGCCAGCCGTAGCCCGGACGCCTCGAGCTCTCGATAGCTCATGCCGCTGCGTCGAAGATGCTCGGTGCGGGCAACGTCGAGCCACACCAGGTAGCGGGCGTGGTACACCACTCCCATCTGGTCGGTCTCGGAGTAGTTCACCCGGACCAGGGTCTCCGAGATGGGGGAGGGCTCGGTGGCCATGTAAGCCTCATGGGGTTGTAGACGCTCGGAACGCCAGGTGTGACACGGTGCAGAGAACATACGGCGCGCCCCTACGGAGAACCCCCCTGCAGCTTATCTTTGGCGCCGTGCTGGGCCACACCCTCGTCGTCGTATCCGATGCTCATCTAGGAGTGGCGCCGCCTGCTACGGAGGAGGCGCTGCTCGAGTTTCTGGACGCTGTGCCCTCGCTGGGCGACTGCCTGCTGGTCAATGGTGACCTCTTCGACTTCTGGTTTTCCTACTCCCGGGTGATTCCCCGGCGTGGGTTTCACGTCGCCGCCGCGCTCGCCCGTCTCCGGAGGCGATTGCCAATAGTAATGGTGGGGGGAAACCATGACCGGTGGGACAACCAGTTCTGGGAGCGAGACCTGAATCTGTTGTTCCAACCCCTCCGGGCAACGTTCGAGATCGGGCGCCGTAAGGCAATGGCCATTCACGGAGACGGGCTGACGGAAACCAGATGGCAGGCACAGCTCGTCCACAGGCTCATCCAACATCCGGCAACAGCGGCAATCTACCGAGTGCTGCACCCCGAGCTGGGATTCCGCATGGTGGATCTACTCAGCCCCGCCCTGGGCGACCACACCCAGAACGAGGCGACCCTGGCGGCGGCGGCGGCGCGGCAACGCGAGTGGGCCGAGCGCTTGCTCGACGACGAGCCGTCGGTGGGGCTCGTGATCATGGGCCACACTCACCTCGCTGTGGTCGCTGAAGCCGGGCCGGGCCGGCAGTACTTAAATCCGGGAGCCTGGTTCGATGGGTTTCGCTATGCGGTGGCCACGGAGTCAGGGGCCGAGTTGAAAACATTCAGACGGTGAAACGGTCAGGAGTCGGGAGTCGGGGGTTTTGACGGCCCTTTCCGGCCCCTGACTCCTGACTCCCGACTAACCAAGCGGCACCACCTCGGCCTTTCGCAACCGCTCGCCAATAAATCTGGATCCCACCTGACGAAACCTGGCCTCGTCGTCGCTCACCACGAACCGGTGAGCCGGCGCGGCGTTGGCCGGCGCACTCAGCCCGCTCGACTGGAGTGCGCCCTGCACCGCTGCCGCGGTTTCCTCGCCGCTGTCGATGAGCCGGATATTGGGCCCCATGGTCCGTTGCAGGAGCGGCTTGAGCAAGGGGTAATGGGTGCAGCCCAGCACCAGCACGTCCACCTTGGCCTGCTTCAGCGGCTGGAGGTACTCCAGCGCGATCAGCTCCGCCGCGGGATGCTCGAACCAGCCTTCCTCGACCAGGGGGACAAACAGGGGACATGCCTTTTGCTCG
>JBDTUV010000114.1:0-7598 GCA_040007575.1 Gemmatimonadales bacterium | reverse complement strand
TGGAGTGCGGCGCAGGCGCGATGGTGGAGGTAGGGGAGCGGTAGGTGTGTAGAAAGTCATTCAGCGGGCCGAGCAGCCCGGCGCGTGCTGTAGCGCCGGCAGCGGTAGCCAGGCAAAAGGCGATCGTCGCGGCCAGGAGCATCCTTCGGCGCACGCCCCTGCGCGATACACGATGCAGGATTTCGGAGGCGCTCCGGGCCGGCGCGGGGCCGCCCAGCCGCTCCAGCAGTCCGGCAACACTGTCTCGCTGACCGTGGAGTGTTGTCAGCGTTGTTTGGCACTCCGCGCAGTCCCTCAGATGCGCTTCGAGCTCGACCAGGAGTGCAGGGTCACCCTCCCGGTCCAGCATTTCCCGCCACACGCCCTCAATCGGATGCATCGGTCTGCTCCCGGTAGACCTTCGCCAGAGCCGCCGTGGCTCGTACCAGCAGGGTGCCGACGCTGGCCGGTGCAATCCCCAGGGCCTCGGCAATCTCACGGTAGGAGAAGCCTTCGTGCCGCAAGATCAGCAGCCGTTGATCCCGCAGCCGCAGTGCGCCGAGGGCCCGGCGAATCGTCGTCTCTCGCTCTCCTGCCAACACTTGGGCGTCGGTGGCCGGTGTGTGTTCGGGCTGGTCTTCGGTAGCGAACCAGCCGGCAAGCAGCTTCTCTCTCCGACGAGTCGTGCGGTACTCGTCGCGAACGATGTTATTGGCCACCGAGATGAGCCAGGCGGAGGGGTCGTCCGGCATCGAGCCCCGTGCGTGCAAACGAACGAAGCTCTCCTGGGCAACGTCGTCGGCCAGTGCTGGATCGCCGGACACCCGGCTCAGATACCGGTAGAGCATGGGAAACCGTTCACCGAACAGGGTCGCGAAGGCATGGTCGAAAGAGTATTCCACGGCGGCTGGCGGCACGGTTCGGGCGAGTGGCTCACTCGTAGTCTCACTGGGCAACAGGCGCGGGCTCCTCTTCCAACAGTTGCAGGACAACCTAGGAGCGCGCGAGCACCGCTGTTTGTGACATGAGCCTGGGCACTAGGTGATGGTGGCGGGCGTCAGAAGCGCCAGCCCACTTGCATCGTCAGCGAGCGAGCGGAGAAAAGGAGAGCTCTGCGAGGTTGGAAATCGCTGGGCGCGACGTAGCCCAGTGGGTTACGCCGGTTGAGGAGATTGGTGACGGCGAGCGTGGTGGTCAGCACGCCGTTCCTGCCGACCGAAACCGGCCACTGCCGCACCACTCCGAGATCGGTGCGGAAGTAGGTGGGTAAGCGGACACCGTTGAGCGCCCCGAGTATCTGGTTCGGGCTGCCGGCGATCTCTCCGGCACCGGCCAATCCGCCGGGCGACTGCCACTCCACCGGACCCCCGATCAGACTGGTCGGCCCTCCGCTCGCCATAGTGCTCGCCAGCCGCACCGAGGCCAGCTTTCCAAGGCGGCGGACCACGCCGACCGCCAACCAGCGGCTACGCAACGCCCCAGGAGAAAATTCGAGCAGCTCCGTCGAGCGCTCTGAGGCGGCCACTCCGAGATTGGCTCGGAGCTCTAGCTGGCCCCTGTGGAAGCGGGTATCGAGCGCAATTCCATGAGCGTGCCCGGAACCGAACGGGGGCATGATTGAGGAGAAGGGTGCCGCGCTGCCAGCCGCCGGCACCAGCAGCCCCGTGAACCGGCGGACGTATGCGTCCAGCGTCACGGTAGTCGTCGAACCGAGCCGGGTTTCGAGCGCGGCTGAGAGCTGATCCGACCGTGCCGCCGGCAAACCACCTGCCCCAATCGAGATCGGGAGGTCGGCTCCGAAAGCCCGGTCGAGCAGCGACTCCTCGTTCCGCATCGACTGCACGAACTGGTGGACTCGAGCGGCGCCCGCCGAGAAAGTGACACCGTCTGCAAGCCGATAACGCACCGAGAAGCGCGGCTCCAGCAGAAGGTTGGTTGCATTTACCGAGTTGGCCCTGAGGCCGGCGGACACCGACCAGCGCCCGGCGAAGATGCGGCGCTCCTCGCCGTATGCGCTGATGATGGTGGGGGTGGATTCCAGGCGCACCGGATTGGCGGCCGCTCCGCCGGCCGGAGACGCAATGGGCCAGATCTGGTAACGTGACCTGGTACGCTGAAGGGCAACCCCGAGGCGGTGTTGGCTCAAGCCACTCCCAGCTACCAGCTCGGAGTTGACTCCGAGATCCTCGAGGCCGCTCTCCACTCGTGCCGGGCGGTCGCTGGCTGCCCAAAGGACATCCGCATCCGATGACGCTCGCCACAGACGAGTCGCCAGTGTTGTCCCCGGTTTGCGGGAATGGTTCCAGACTGCGCCGGCGGTAAGGCTCCCCCAGCCGAACTGGTGGTCGAGGTCTTCGGGTGGTTGATCGACCTTGTTTCCCGTGGTCTGAAGCCCTGATGCGGGGAATCTCAGGCGGTCGCCGCTCGCCAGCAGATAAAGCGCGACGTCGTTCCTGCCGCGCTGCAGTGAGCCGCGCGCAAGAAAGTCATGAAAGTCGTTGGCCAGCCACCGGTCTCCGTCCTGGGCAAAGACTCCCCGGTAGCTCTGACGGCCACTCAGAAGGATGGATCCGGCTCCGCCCGCGATCGGCCCAGCAATCGTCTGCCTGACTGCGGTTGGGTCCACGGCTCCGCTGAACTGGAAGGCAGCAGGCGGCGGCGGACGCAAATGCACGTCGATTGCGCTTGAGAGGCGGCCGCCCAGGTGGGCGGGCGGCACCGCCGAATGCAAGTCGACGCTGGAAACCGCTTCAGGATCGAACAGGCTGGCAGCACCCCCGAGGTGGGTCGATCCGTAGACCGGCAGCCCTTCGAGAAGGACCAGATTCTGATCGCTGGAGCCCCCCCGAATCCGGAGGGTGCTGGGGAGGTCGCTCTGCATCCCGGACTCGGGCCCCGTCCCGCTCATCAGGAGGGGATCGTCCCCGACGACGAGAGGATCGAAGGGAAGACTATCGGCCGCGAGCCGGCGGAATCCTATTTCGAAGGAATCCCGATCCGGGGGGGTAAATGGTGCGGAGGGAGGGCCGGCACCATGACCGGCCACCTCGAGCACTGGGAGCGGGACCGGCAGGGGGTCCAGCTCGACGTCTACTCTGAGAGATGCCCCAGGTGGGATGTTGACGCTGAGCAGGAGCTCATCGTAGCCGGCACGACTGAATCGAAGACGCTGGGGGCCGGCAGAGCCGGCCACGATGGCGTAGGTGCCCTCTTCACGGCTGACCGTACCAGGCTCGGCAGCATCACCCTCGACCAGGACGCCACTGAGTCGCGCGCCGCTTATGGCATCGCGTACAGCGCCGTACACCGAGTCCCTCCCCGGCGAGCCGAAGAGCGCCACTACAGCGAGGATGGTGCCGATCATAGGCCGCCCTACTGTCTGGGGTTCTGGGCTCCTTCCTGCCTGGCCTCCGCCGCCTCCATTGTCGCATTCTCGTGTACTACCGAGACGACCGCCCCGTCGAGGGCGTTCACCAGGACCTCCTCGATTCCCGGCTCGGTGCCCTTCTTGATATCGAAGGAGTAAACCAGCTTGCCGTTCTCCCGTTCGAGCTCTTCCTTGACGATCTTGCCGCCCGGGACCTTCGCGAGAGCGGCTTGCCTGGCCTGGGCCGGATCGACCTTTGCGTCCCCGGCTAATCCAGGCGTCTCCTCCTTGATGGCTCCCGTGGTACTCACTGCTCCAGAGGTCCCGCGGTTACAGGCTACTGACGTCGATCCCAGCGCAAGAGCAAAGGCGGGTAGCAACATCCGGGCGTATCTCATTTCTCAATCTCCGTGAATGTGCCGTTCATTCGAAATGCCGCAGCGCTCCGAACAAGTCCAGCATGGTTGGTAGAACCAGGAGGGTGACGGCCGTGGATACGGCCAGCCCTCCGATGACTGCCAGCGCCAGGGGTCGCTGCAGCTCCGCGCCCCCGCCGAGCCCGAGCGCCAGGGGGACCAGACCAACGAGGGTGCAGAGTGTGGTCATGAGAATAGGCCGCAGGCGGACCTGTCCTCCCTGAACCAGGGCCTCGTGTTCCGGCACCCCGGTCTTCCGACTCCGCACGGCCGCATCGAGCAGCAGGATCCCGTTCTTGACGATCAGTCCGACCAGAAGGATCACTCCCATGAAGCTGGACACGTTGAATGGAACACCGGTGCATGTAAGCATGATAACGGCGCCGGTCAAACCGAGCGGCACCACCAGGATGATGGCCAGCGGACCCCGGAAGCTCCTGAACTGGGTGACGAGTACCGCCAGCACCGCGCTGATGGCCAGGGCCATCACGGTGAGCAACTCTCGAAACGACTGCTGCTGGCTGGCGTATTGGCCCCCGATCTCCAGGCGCACGGCGGCGGGAAGCGAGACCTTCGCCACGGCGGAGCGCACGTCGCTCATCACCGAGCCGAGGCTGCGACCCTCGACCCGGCCGGTGACGATCACGACCGGACGCAGGTTTTCCCGCAGCAGCTCGCTCGCGGCCGCGGTGTCGCGCACGGTACCAAGCTGAGCCAGGGGAGCCCACCCCTGGGGCCCCACGATCGGGATGAGCTCCGGGACGTCGGGCCGGGTGCGCACACTGTCCGGCAGGCGAACCCGGATGGAGATCAGCCGGTCGGGCTCCCGGGCGGTGCCGGCCTCGGTGCCGAAGAGTGCCGTCCGCGCATCGGTCTGCACCACATCTGCCGTGAGGCCGAGCCGCGCGACCCGCACCGGGTCGAGGTCGATCTTGAGCTCCGGGTCGTCACCCGGGACTCCGTCGAACAGATCGACCAGGCCGGGTGTGGGCCCGATCGCTTTGGCCACGGCGCGAGCGGCGCGCTGGGCCGCCGCACGGTCGGTGCTGAAGAGCTTGAGCTCTACCGGTGCGGGCGCTCCGGCCAGGTCGCCGATGACATCCTGGAGCAGCTGCACGAACTCGACCCGCACTGCCGGGGCTTCCTCCTCGGCGGCAACCCGAACCCGGTCCATGACCTCGTACACCGAAGACTTCCGGAGATTGCGCGGCTTCAGCCGCACCGTGAAGTCTCCGCTGTTCGGCAAGGTGGCGGCAAAGCCAAGCTCGAACCCGGTCCGCCGGGTAAACGCCTGCACGTCCGGGTCGCGGCGCAGGATGTTCTCGAGAACAGTCACCTGCCGATTGGTCTCGGCCAGCGCTCCGCCCGCCGGTGCCCAGTAGTCGAGGATGAATCCGCCCTCGTCCATCTCCGGCAGGAACCCGGTGCCCATCACCCGGGTGAGCCCCAGGGTGCCGATGAGGAGAACCAGGGCGACCGTCACGACCACGCTGCGTCTTCTGAGCGCCCAAGCCACCGCGCGGCCATAGCCTCCCTCGAGGCGTTCCAGCCGCAGGTGGGGCAGCATGGCTGACTCATCGCCACCGGGGTGCCGCCGCGCCCACTGACCTGCGATCGCCGGAATCAGGGTCATGGCCACCACCAGGGAGAGCAGAACCGCGATGGCGAGGGCCAGCGCGAAAGAGCGGAAGAAGTCTCCCACCACGCCCTGGAGCAGCCCGAGCGGTGCGAACACCACTACCGTGGTGAGGGTCGAGCCCGCCACGGGGCCGAATATCTCATCGGTGCCGGCGCGAATGACGTCAGCCGGTGGCTGATCGCGGTGCAGGGCCAGGCGCCGCTCGATGTTCTCCACCACCACGACACCGTCGTCGATGATCAGGCCGATGGCGACGGCAAGACCACCGAGCGACATCAGGTTGAGCGTGTCCCCCGCGACATACAATCCCAGGATGGTCACGGCGACGGTGATGGGAAGGGTGAGCGCAGCGGCCAAGGTGGTGCGCACGCGTCCGAGCAGCAGAAACAGGACCACCACCGCGAGGGCGCCCCCGATGAGCATTGCGTCGCGCACGCTCCGCATCGAATCGCTGACCAGCTCCGCCTGGTCGTACACCGGGTCGAGCCGCACGCCGGCGGGGAGACCTGGCCGTATGGAATCCAGCGCCGCGGCGACCGCTGCCTTAACCCGTAGGGTACTTCCGTTGGGCTGTCGGGAGACGTTGATCAGTGCCGCGGGCCGGCCATTGCCGGTGACGATCTGGAACTGATCCTCCGGCGCGTAGCGCACTGTGCCCAGGTCTCCCACCCGTACCATCCGCTCTCCAGTCCGACGGACAACGACCTGCGCTACTTCGGCCGGCGTGTTGGTCAGTCCAGAGACGATGATGCCGAACTGCCGGTAGGCGCGATCCACCCGGCCGGCGGCGGAGGCGACATCGGTGGCTTGGATGGCCCGCGCGACCTCAGCCACGCCGACCCGATTGCTGATCAGACGGACCGGATCGAGCTGGACGCTCAGCTCCCGAACCCGGCCGCCCTGCACCTCTACAATACCGACATCCGGCAGACCGGCGAGCCGAGGTCGGACCGTAAACTCGGCCAAATCGCGCAGGACCATGGGGTCGGCGCCGACGAGCTCATACTGGAGCACGGGGAAGACCGAGGGGGTGAGCCGCTCGGCGCTCAGCTCGATGTCCTTGGGGAGCGATGACTGGAGCGCCGCGAGCCGCGCCTGTACCTGGCTCAGGGCCAGCTGCATGTCGGCGCGGGGACGGAAGTCGAGGCTCAGCTCCACCGCACCGCGCACCGTTCGCGCGCGGATTCGGCGAAGATCGAGCAGGCCGCTCATGGCCTGCTCCAGGGGTCGGGTCGCCGCGACGACCATTTCCTGAGCCTCGAACGTTCCCCCGCGCCCGAGCACGATGATCCGGGGATAGGCCACCTCGGGGTAGATCGCGGCCGGAAGCGCGTAGAGGGCGTAGACTCCCCCGGCCGTGAGCAGCGCGGAGAGGAGATAGACTGCTGCCCGGTACCGCTCGACCAGTCCCGCCACACTCATTTGGTTGACGCTTCCCTGGGGACGACACGCATTCCATCCTGGAGCCCGAAGGCTCCGGTAGTGACCACCCGATCGCCCGGGGCGAGCGGGCCCTTCACCGCGACGCGGCCACCTTGCCGGACACCAGCCGTCACGATCCGCTGATGCACCAGAGAATCGGGACCGACGACGAACACAGTCGTGCTGTCGCCCGCCATGATGAGGGCTGAGTCCGGCACCACCAGCGCCGCTGGATCGACACCGATCACCACCCGCCCTGTGGCGCCGGCGCCGGCGAGCAGGCGCTGGTCGGGGTTAGGAACCCGGATGACGACCTCGCCCGCATTGGTCAACGAGTCCACCCGGGCGCCACGGCAGAGATCCGGGCTGGGCGTGAGACGGTGTCGCCCTCCTGAGTGACCAACACCGGGAGTCCGGCGTGTAAGCCGGCCAGCCGGTTTGCGGGGACGGCCACTCGCAGGTCGAGCGTGTCGAGATCAATGATCTCGGCGAGCGGTGCTCCCGCGTCGACCCGTTCCCCCTGCTGGACGCTCACCCGCTGCACCCGGCCACTGAGCGGGGAGCGAACCCGGGTGCGCGCCAGCAGGGCCCGCGCGGCCTCTGCGGCCGACGACGCCTGCTCGGCGGCGGCCGCGGCCTCCTCCGCCTGACGTTTCGAGGTGACACCATCGCTGAGAAGGCGCGCCTGACGCTCCGCTTCGCGCTGGGCCTGCGCCGCCGCATCCGCACGCGTCCTCGCGTCGGCCGCGAGCTCGGGTACGTCGAGCGTGAGGAG